>JBAYTZ010000009.1 GCA_041675285.1 Candidatus Delongbacteria bacterium | reverse complement strand
GGGGGCCCGGCGGGGCCCCTTTGTTTGGTTGGGGCGGGGGGGGGTTGGGGGGGGGGGGGGGAACCACCACAGAGGCACGGAGACACAGAGATTTTTGGTGAGATTGGACCATTGGTTTCAAACAGGCGTGCGATGGGGTAAGGGCGGGAGAGTGGTGAAGGTGATCCGAGATTCATCCAGACATGGATTTGCTGTGCCTCTGTGTCTCTGTGGTGAGATCTGATGAAAACCCGCACGGGCAACCGGCTGGCGCCCAACCTGGATGAGCTGGAGCGCGGGGTGCTGGCGGGCAACCGGACCCGGCTGGCCCAGGCCATCACCCTGGCCGAGAGCCGCCGGGAGGAGGACGCCCGGGCCGCCGCCGAGCTGCTGCACCGGCTGGCTCCCCACACGGGCCGCAGCCTGCGGCTGGGCATCTCTGGCCCGCCCGGCGCGGGCAAGAGCACGTTCATCGACCAACTGGGCCAGCGCTTGGTCAAGGCCGGCCACCGGCTGGCCGTGCTGGCCGTGGATCCCTCCAGCCGCGTCTCCGGCGGCAGCATCCTGGGGGACAAGACCCGGATGGGCGGCCTGTCCCTGCTGGAGGAGGCCTTCATCCGCCCCAGCCCGTCGGGCGGCAGCCTGGGCGGCGTGGCCCGGCGGACGCGGGAGAGCCTGCGGCTCTGCGAGGCCGCGGGTTTCGACGTGGTGATCGTCGAAACCGTGGGGGTGGGCCAGAGCGAGGTCCAGGTCCGCGACCTGACCGACCTGTTCCTGCTCCTCCTGCTGCCGGCCTCCGGCGACGACCTGCAGGGCATCAAGCGCGGCGTGATGGAGCTGGCCGATCTGGTGGCCGTCAACAAGGCCGATGGCGACACGCGGGCCGCGGCCCTGCGCACCCAGGCCGAGATGGCCGCCGCCCTGCACATGGCCCCGGACGACGAGGAGCCGCGCCGCGTGCTGGCCTGCTCGGCCGTGAGCGGCGCAGGGTTGGACGAGATCTGGCGCGAACTGCAGGCCCTGCACGAGCGCCGGCGGGCCGGGGGCGGCCTGGAGTGCCTGCGCCGGGACCAGGAGGAGCGCTGGTTCAACCGCCTGGCCGAGGAGGCTGTGCTGGAGCGGGTCTTTCATCCCACGGCGCTGGGTCCCCTGCGCGCCCGGCTGCGCGAGCAGGTCTTCCAGGGTGACCTGCCGGCCGAGCTCGCCGTGCTGCAGCTGCTGGATGCCTGGCGGCCCCCCGCGGATTCCCAGCCCCGGGAACCCCAGGCGCCTCCCGGGGCTTGAAGCTCCGCGCCGGGCCCGCGCGTTGGTTTTGCCGGGTCGGCTCTCTACCTTCTCAACAGACTATTCATCAGCAGGAATCCCAAGCACCGGATGCGTCTACCCACCCTTTTGCTCTGGCTCCTCTGCGCGGTCGGCCCGGTTCTGGCGCAAGCCCGCGCGGACGCCGGCTCCCCCGTGCTGCTGGGCCTCACCGTCACGGGCAACCTGACCACCGACGAGCAGCTGATCCGCATCAACAGCGGGCTGCGCGTCGGCTCGGCGCTGCGTGGCGAGGACGTGCAGCAGGCCATTCGCCAGCTCTGGAGCCTGAAGCGCTTCTCGGCCGTGGAAGTGGTCCTGCAGCGCGAGCTGACGGACGGCGTCTACCTGGAGATCCAGGTGGACGAGTTGCCGCGCCTGCGCGGCCTGGAGATCCTGGGCACGGACAAGCTCAGCAAGACCCGGGTCAAGGAGGCGCTCAAGGACGTGGTGGGCGTGGGCCAGCCGGTGGGCGAGCTCGAGATCTTCCGCGTCCGCCAGGCCCTGAAGACGCTCTACGAGAAGGAGGGCTTCCGCTTGGCCGAGGTGGAGGCCACGGTGCGCGACCTGGAGGAGGGCCAGGGCGACCTCTACGTGGTGGTCAAGGAAGGCCGGCGCATCCGGATCGACGAGGTGCTGATCGTCGGCAACCAGCAGGTCTCCGACGCCAAGCTGATCCGCAAGATGAAGAAGACCCGGCCGCGGATGATCTTCCGCTCGGGCAAGTTCGACCGCGAGGCCTTCGAGGAGGACCAGGGCCTGCTGCTGGACTACCTGCACAACCAGGGCTACCGCGACGCACGCATCCTGGGCGACAGCGTCTGGATGGACGACCAGAGCGAGGACCTGAAGGTCCAGATCCGCCTCTACGAGGGCGCGCTCTACAGCGTGGGCCAGATCAGTTGGACGGGCAACACGGTCTTCAGCAACGAGGAGCTGGCGCGCTCGCTGCAGCTGCGTCCCGGCGACCCCTACTCGCGCAAGAAGTTCGAGCAGAGCGTGCAGGAGGGCCTGCACGACCAGTACTACAACCGCGGCTACATCCAGGCCCAGATCCGGCCCGTCGAGTTGCCCCGCGGGGACGCCGTCATCGACATCCGCTTCGAGATCACCGAGAACAACGTGTTCAGCGTGCGCCGGGTGGAGTTCGTCGGCAACGACAAGACCAAGGAAAAGGTCATGCGCCGGGAGATGCACCTGCAGCCCGGCGACACCTTCGACGTAGCCAAGCTGCGCCGCAGCCTGCGCGAGCTGACCATCCTCAACTACTTCGAGACCGTCAACCCCCAGGTGGATATCGCCGGCGCGGACCAGGTGGACCTGACCGTGGAGGTCAAGGAGAAGAACACCGACCAGATCATGATGAGCGCGGGCTACTCGGAACGCGACAAGCTGGTGGGCTCCATCGGCTTCTCGCTCAACAACCTGATGGGCAACGGCCAGACCCTGAGCTTCGACTGGCAGTTCGCCAAGAACTACCGCAGCCTCAACCTGGAGTTCAACGAGCCCTGGCTCTTCGACCGGCCGATCCTGGCCGGCTTCCGGGTCTTCGACATCCAGCGCACCCAGACCTACAACTGGGACTTCGACCAGCAGAGCCGGGGCGGCAGCCTGACCCTGGGCAAGCGCCTGAACTGGCCGGACAACTACTTCCGCGTCTCCAGCACCTACCGGCTGGAGGAGACCACCTACACCAACTTCGTGGACGAGTCCCGCGAGGAACTCAACAAGCGCGGGATCTACGAGGACCAGCCGGAACTCTCCAGCACGGTCTCGCTGGCCCTGGTGCGCGACAGCCGCGACCACCCCGAGTTCCCCCAGAACGGTTCCACCATCCGCCTGGACAGCGAGTTCGGCGGCGGCTACCTGGGCGGCGACCGCGACTATCAGCGCTACACGCTGGAGGCCCGCACCTACAGCCCCTTCCTGGGCCGCTTCATCCACTACAACAGCCTGGAGGCCGGGCTGGTGGACGGGCTGGGCGTGGCCGACGAGGTGCCTTGGATCAAGCGCTTCTTCATGGGCGGCAGCGGCCTCTCCCTGGGCACGCCCCTGCGCGGCTACAACGACCGCAGCGTGGGCACCGGGGAGGACGGCGGCCGGACCATGTTCAAGGCGGGCACGGAAATCCGCTTCCAATTGATCCCCAACCCCACGGTCTACGGACTGGTCTTCGGGGAAGCGGGCAACATCTGGAAGAACATCAAAAGCGCGTCGCTCAGCGACCTGAATTCCAGCGCCGGGTTGGGCCTGCGCCTGCACATGCCCATGATCGGCCTGATCGGCCTGGACTACGCCTACGGCTTCGACCGGATCAGCTCCTCCACCGGCCTGCGCGAGGGCCAGTGGGAGTTCCACTTCCAGTTCGGCCGGGAGTTCTAGGCGCGGCGCGCGGGCCGGCCACACGCCGGCCCCAGGCTCATCCACAACACAACCGGGAGACGACATGAAGCGTATCGCATTTCCCCTGCTGGGCGTCCTGCTGGCCCTGCTGGTGCTGCTGCCCCCCGCCGAGGCCAAGGACATGCGCCTGGGCGTGATCAACTCGGAGCAGGTGCTGACCAACTTCAGCGAGTACCAGACCAGCATGCGCGCCCTGAAGGAAGAGAAGGACGACTGGGACCGCCAGATCGCCACGCGCGAGTCCGAGATCGAGGCCGAAGTGGGCGACTTCCGCCTGCAGGAGAACACGCTCTCGCCGGTGACGCGCGCCGAGCGGCGTTCCAACATCGACCGCCGGATGGCCGAGCTCGACGAGTTCAAGTCCGAGATCTACGGCGAGCCCAACGGCCGCTTCTACCGGCGCAACAAGGAATTGATGGAGCCGCTGATCACCAAGGTCAACGACGCCATCAAGGCCGTGGCCGAGGAAGAGGGCTACGACATGATCCTCGACAACAGCATGCCCATCGTGGTCTACGTGCGCGAGGAGACCATCGACGTCAACCTGAACCAGAAGGTCCTGGAGAAGCTGCAGGGCAGCGCGCCCGCCGCGGCTCCCGAAGCGGCCAAGCCCGCGCCGGGCGGAACCACTCCGCCGCCCATGGGCGGCAAGACCCCCAGCGGCGGGAAGAAGTAGCATGCCCGACTGGACGCTGGCGGAGCTGGCCGAACGGCTGGGCGCCGAGCGGGTGGGCGAGGCCGGACTCGTGCTGCGCGGGTTGCGCGGCCTGGACGAGGCCGGTCCCGACGAGCTGAGCTTCCTGGCCCACCCGCGCTACCGCGACCTGGTGGCCGGTTGCCGGGCCGGGGCCCTGCTGCTGCGTCCGGCGGACGCCGGCCTGCGGCCCGCGGGCTGCGCGGCCCTGCTCTTGGAGGATCCCTACCTGGGCTTCGCCGCGGCCATGCAGCTCTTCCATCCGCCCCTGCCGGCGGCCGCCTGGGGCCGGCATCCGGCGGCCGTGGTGGCCCCGGAGGCCCAGGTCCACCCGGAGACCTGGCTGGGACCCGGTGTGGTGGTGGAGCCCGGCGCCGTGATCGGCCGGGGCACGCGCCTGCTGGGCCTGTGCTGGGTGGGCGCCGAGGCCCGGATCGGCGAGGACTGCCTGATCCACAGCGGCTGCCAGATCCGCGAGCGCTGCGTGCTGGGCCGGCGCGTGGTCCTGCAAAATGGCGTGGTAGTGGGCAGCGACGGCTTCGGCTTCGCGCCCGTGGAGGGCGGCAGCGTCAAGATTCCGCAGACCGGCCGCGTGGTGATCGAGGACGACGTGGAGGTGGGCGCCCACACCTGCCTGGACCGGGGCACCATGGGCGACACGCTGATCCGCGCCGGCGTACGGCTGGACAACCTGATCCAGATTGCCCACAACGTCGAGGTGGGCCCGGGCACGCTGATGGCCGCCCAGTCCGGCGTGGCCGGCTCCACGCGCATCGGCGCGGAGTGCCGCATCGGCGGCAGCTCGGCCATCACGGGCCACATCCGCATCGGCGACCGGGTCTCCCTCGGCGGCAACAGCGGCGTGACCGGGGCCATTCCCGACGACCGCATCTACGCCGGATTTCCCGCGCGCCCGCACCGGGAATTCCTCCAGCAGGCCGCGGCGCTGGCCCGCCTGCCCGAGTTGCTCAAGACAGTCAGGGAGCTGGAGCGCCGCCTGGCCGAGGCCGAGCGGCGCCTGGCGGGGGAGCCCGGCGCGCCCGCCGGAGAAGAGAAGAAGCACGCATGAACCTGAACCAACGCAGTCTGGAACGCGAAGCCCACCTGGAAGGGTTGGGCCTGCACACCGGGGCCAGCTGCCGGGTGACCTTCCACCCTGCGCCCGCCGGCCACGGCCTGATCTTCCGCCGCCGGGTGGAGGAGCGGGTGGTGGACATCCCGGCCCGCATCGAGCACGTCAAGGCCACGGACCGGGGCACCGTGCTGGCCGTGGACGGCGTGCGCGTGCACACCACCGAGCACCTGCTGGCGGGCCTGGCGGGCCTGGGCATCGACAACTGCCTGATCGAGCTGGACGGCCCCGAGCCGCCCATCCTGGACGGCTCCGCCCGCCCCTTCATCGAGGCCCTGCTGGCGGCCGGGATCCGCGAGCTCGAGGAGCCGCGCGATTTCCTCAGCGTAGACAAGACCGTGGTCTACCACGACGAGAGCGGCGTGGACATCGTGGTCGTCCCCTCGGAGGAGTTCCGCGTCACCTACATGGTGGACTACGCCAATCCCGCCTTGGGCACCCAGTACACCAGCATGTACGGCTGGAGCGAATTCGTCCAGGAGTACGCGCCGGCCCGCACCTTCTGCTTCGCCAGCGAACTGCTGGCCCTGCAGTCGCGCGGGCTGATCCAAGGCGGCAGCCTGGACTCCGCGCTGGTCTTCCTGGACGTGCAGGACGCGGACCTGAGCCGGCTGGAGGAGCACTTCCACGTCACCGTTGACCATGCGCGCCTGGCGGCCGGCGGCCGGATCCTGGGCGACCAGCAGCTGCACTGGCCCAACGAGCCCGTCCGCCACAAGGTGCTGGACCTGGCCGGCGACCTCTGCCTGCTGGGCCAGCCGCTCAAGGCCCACGTGCTGGTGGCCCGCGGCGGGCACACGGCCCACGTGGCGCTGGTGCGCCTGCTCAAGCAGGAGGCGGTCAAGAAGAGCCTGCAGAAGGAGTACCAGCAGCGCCTCTCGGCGGACGTGGTGTTCGACATCGCGGCCATCGAGCGCATCCTGCCCCACCGCTATCCCTTCCTGCTGGTGGACCGGATCACCGAGCTGCGTCCGGGCGAGTTCGTGCGCGGGATCAAGTGCGTGACCATCAACGAACCCTTCTTCCCGGGCCACTTTCCGGGCCACCCCATCATGCCCGGCGTGCTGATCGTCGAGGCCATGGGTCAGACGGGCGGCATTCTGCTGCTCAACAGTTTCGATCGCCCGGAGGAGAAGGTGGTCTACTTCACCTCGCTGGACAAGGTCCGCTTCCGCAAGCCCGTCAAGCCCGGCGACCAGCTGGTGCTGGAGTGCACCATGCTCAAGCAGCGCCGGGGCATGTGCCTGATGGAAGGCAAGGCCTTCGTGGACGGGCAGCTGGTCACGTCGGCGGAGATGAGCGCCATGGTGGTGGACAAGTGAGCGCGCGGATCCATCCTTCCGCCGTGGTGCACGCCGACGCCCGGCTGGGCGAGGACGTGGTGATCGGACCCTTCGCCGTCATCGAGGAGAACGTCCACCTGGCCGACGGCTGCCGGATCGGCCCCCACGCGGTGATCCACTCCGGCGCGCGGCTGGCCCGGGGCGTGGAGGTGCATCAGGGCGCCAGCGTCTCCTGCCTGCCCCAGGACCTCAAATTCCAGGGCGAGGAGAGCGTGCTGGAAGTGGGCGAACGCACGGTGATCCGCGAGTTCACGACCCTCTCCCGCGGCACATCGGAGGCCGGGGCCACACGCATCGGCGCGGGCTGCCTGATCATGGCCTACGTCCACCTGGCCCACGACTGCCAGGTGGGGGACGGCTGCATCCTGGTCAACGGCGTGCAGGTGGCCGGCCACGTGAAGATCGGCCAGCGCGTCACCCTGGGCGGCCTGGTGGCCGTGCACCAGTTCGTGCGCATCGGCGACCACGTCTTCGTGGGCGGCGGGATGGAGATCGTCAAGGACATCCCGCCCTTCATCCTGGCCAACGGCAAGCCGCTCAAGTTCACCGGGCTGAATTTGGTGGGCCTGAAGCGCCGGGGCTTCGACAGCGAGCGCCTGAAGCGCATCCGCGACCACTACCGGCTCTTCTTCGGCAAGGGCAGCCTGAACGCCAGCCAGGCCCTGGCGGCGCTGAAAGAGCGCGCCGAGCCCGGGGACGAGGACGCCGGGCTGATCATCCGCTTCCTGGAGGAGGCCGAACGCGGCATCATCGGCGGATGAACGGACGCTTCCTGCTCCATCCCGGCGGCGCCGGCTGCTGGAACATGGCCGTGGACGCGGTGCTGGCCCGCGGCTGGGACAATGCCGCGGGGCGCGGCCCGCATAAGGCTGCGCCCCGTGCGCCGCTGACCCTGCGCTGCTATTCCTGGAACCCCGCCACGCTCTCGCTGGGCCACAGCCAGGCCCACACGGAGGATCTGGCCCGCCGGGCCGCTGCCCAGGGCCTGCCCGTCGTACGGCGGGAGACCGGCGGCCGCGCCGTGCTGCACGACGAGGAGCTGACCTACTGCGTGGCCATCCCGGCGGATTCCCCCTTCCACAGCGGCAATCTGCCCCAGGCCTACCAGGAGATCAACCGCGCGCTGGCCGCCGGCCTGCGCCACCTGGGCCTGGACGTGGCACTGGAGGCGCGCCGGGTGGATCTGGCCGCCGCCTACCGCAAGGAGACCGGCGGCCTGTGCTTCGCCTCCACGGCGCAGAGCGAGGTCCTCTGGGACAACCGCAAACTGGTGGGCAGCGCCCAGCGCCAGCTGCGCGAAGGCTTGCTGCAGCACGGCAGCCTGATCGTGGCTGCCGGCCACCTGCGCATCGGCGGGCTGTTCTTCGCCGACGAGCGCCTGCGCGAGGCCGCCCGGGCCAAGCTGGCCCGCGAGACCACCTGCCTGGAGGAGGCCCTGGGGCGCCGGCCGGAATTCGGCGAGCTGGCCCTAGCCCTCAAGGCCGGGTTCGAGGAGGCCTACGGCCTGGAACTGGCGGAGGACGAGCTGCGGCCGGAGGAAGTGGCCGTGGCCCACGAGTGGGCGGAGGCCTTCCGGCCCGAGGCCGGCGCCGTCCGTCTGCCCGGCCGGGACTGACCGATGGATCTCAAGGCCCTGCTGGAGGATCTGGCCCGGCTGGAAGGCGGCGGCTGGAGCGACCGGCTGCTGCAGGCCCGGCTGAGGGACGAGAGCGGCTGGACGGGCGCGGAGCGCGCCCGGCACACGGCCCTTTGGCGGCTGGCACTGGAGAACGCCCCGCGCCACGCGGCCCTGCTGGCGCCGCGCCTGCGTCAGCGCCCGCGGCCCCTGCTGCGCGCCGCCCTGCGGCTGGGCCTCACCCTGCTGGAAGACGGCCACGCCCCCCACGCCGTCCTCAATGAACTGCTGGACGCCCTGCAGGAGCGCTCGCCCCAGGAGCGCAGCCTGGTGAACGGCGTGCTGCGCGGCTGGCTGCGTGAGCAGGCCCTGCCCGCCGCCCGCCCGACTCCGGGGGATTTTCCGCCCTGGTTCCTCGAGCTGCTGCGCAGCCTGGACGGCGAGGACGCGCTGCAACCGGCCGCCCTGGCGGGCCTGCGCCATCAGCTGTTCCGGGAGCGCGGCACCTGGCTGCGCGTGAATCTGGCCCGCTGGTCGCCGGCCGGGGCCTTGGCCGAGCTGCGCGAGGCGGGCCTGGAGCCCGTCGCCGCGCCGGAGTGCCCGCGCTACTTGCGGCTGCGCAGCCTGCCCGCGGGCGGGCTGGACGCCCTGGCCCCGCTGCAGGACGGCCGGCTGGCCGTGCAGGACCTGAGTGTCTGGGGCGCGCTGGCCCTGCTGGACCCGCCGCCGGGCAGCCGCGTGCTGGACCTCTGCGCCGCGCCGGGGGGCAAGGCGCTGGCCCTGCTGGAGGCCGATCCCGCCCTGGACCTGACCCTGGTGGAGGCCCATGCCGGGCGGGCCCGGGCCCTGGCGCGGCGGCTGGACGGCCGGGGCCGGCTGGTGGTGGCGGACGGGCGCGAGTTCCAGGGCGAGGCCTGGCCGCGCATTCTGCTGGACGCGCCCTGCTCGGGCTCGGGCAGCGTGGGACACCGGCCGGAGATTTTGGCCAAGGGCGCCGGGGCGACGACCGAGCTGTTGACCCTCCAGCGCGAACTGCTGGAGCAGGCGGTCGCCCTGCTGGCGCCGGGGGGCCGGCTGGTCTACAGCACCTGCAGCCTGGACCCGCGCGAGAATGCCGGGCAGCTGGAGGCGCTGCTGGCCCGGCATCCGGAGCTGGTGGTGCGGCCCGAGCTGGTGCCCGCGACCTTCCGCGACGCGGCGGGCGGCTGGTCCTGGATTCCCTGGCAGCGCCCGGGGCGCCAGCCCGCGGGCCGACCGGGGGCCGGCGGCGCCTGGGCCGCGGCGGTGGAGAAAATCGGGACGGAAACGCGCGCATGAGACGCAATCTTGCCCCGCAGCCCCGGGAGGAGACGGGCTCCCGGCTCTTCCGGCTGGGCGGCCTGGCCGGCCTGCTGCTGGGCCTACTGCTGCTGCTCCTGCTGGTGCTGGACTTCCTGGTGATGCCGCGGATCACGCGCCAGGGCGCCGAGACCCTG
Organism: Candidatus Delongbacteria bacterium; assembly: GCA_041675285.1. Classification (NCBI taxonomy): domain Bacteria; phylum Candidatus Delongiibacteriota; species Candidatus Delongbacteria bacterium. The sequence continues at coordinate 138,822 of JBAYTZ010000009.1, read as the reverse complement.
ACTCCGGGCGTGCTGGGCCTGAGCCTGCCCGAGGCGGAGCAGTCCCTGCGCCAGGCCGGCTTCGAGCCGGTGGTGGAGGCGCGCCGGCCCGATCCCGCCGGGCGCTACGCTGCGGGTGCCGTAATGGGCCAGTATCCGCGACCCGGGCGGCTCTCAAAAAGTGGGCGCTCGGTCCTGCTTACGGTCTCGACGGGCGGGCGCCTGATGCGCGTGCCCGACCTGCAGGGCGCGACGCTGCGCCAGGCGCTGGGCTTGCTGGGCGACGCGCGCCTGGAGGAGGACACCCTGGCCCGGCATTGGCGCCACGACGAGCGCTTCGGCGAGGGCTGCATCGTCGCGCAACTGCCCGCGCCCGGCGACAGCCTGACGCCCGGGGACCGGGTGTCGCTGACCCTCAGCCTGGGACCGGCCCCGGAGTGGGTTTCGACCCCCAGCGTGCTGGGCCTGGGCCGCCTGGAGGCCGGGCAGTGGCTGGAACGCGCCGGCCTGGCCGTGGGCTTCGTGGACGCCCTGGCCGGGGAGGAGACGGGCCTGACGGTGCTGGAGCAGGATCCGGCGCCGGGCACCCCGCTGGTGCCGGGCTCGGCCGTGGACCTGCGCTTCAAGGAAAGGAGCCAACCATGATCCAGATCGCGCCCTCGCTGCTCTCGGCGGACCTGTTCCGGCTGGCCGAGCAGCTGGACCACTGCGCCAGCGGCGCGGCGGACCTCTTGCACCTGGACATCATGGACGGCCACTTCGTGCCCAACCTGAGCTACGGGCCGGAGTTCGTGCGCGCCGTCCGCAGCCGCAGCGCGCTGCCGCTGGACGTGCACCTGATGCTGAGCGCTCCCGGACCCTTCCTGGAACCCTTCGCCCGGGCCGGCGCGGACTGGATCTCCGTGCACCTGGAGGCCGGCCCGCATCCGGACCGCCTGCTGCAGCAGATCCGGGCCCTGGGCTGTCGGGCCGGACTGGCGCTGAATCCGGGCACCGATCCGGAGGCCCTGCGCTGGCTGACCCCGCACCTGGACTTTGTGCTGCTGATGAGCGTCAATCCGGGCTACGGCGGCCAGGCCTTCCACGAGCCCGTGCTGGAGAAGATCCGGCGCACGCGCGCCCTGCTGGACGGGCTGGGCTGCCCGGCGCCCATCCAGGTGGACGGCGGCGTGGACGCCCTTTCGGGAGGGCGCTGCGCGGCCGCCGGGGCGGAGATTCTGGTGGCCGGCTCCGCGCTCTTCCGCCAGCCCGACCTGGCTTCGGCCATCGGCGAGCTGCGCCTCCAGGCCCAGGCCGCCTGCGGGTGGAGTTCGGCGTGAGACCCGCCCGGGCAGCGGCCGAACCTTGCTCGCGGCAGGCTGAATCGCTACACTTTCCCCGTGCTTCCGGGAGTGCATGGCCCATCATGAATCAGCTGACTTCCTTGCTCATCCTACTGGCCGTGCTGGGCAGCGCCCGGTGGCCGCTCCACGCCCAGGAGTTCGACCGCACCCGGGCTGCCGCGGCCCCCACTCCGGTGACTGCCCAGGATTCATCGATGTCCGCACCGGAGGATGCCGGCCTGGGCCTGGTGAGCTACCGGGAGGGCCTGCTGGCCCGCTTCCCCGAGCGCGCGGCGGACTGGCTGGACGCGCCGCTGCGCAGCCATGTGGCCGAGGGCGACCGCGTCCGCACGGGTCCGCGGGGCCGGGCGGAAATCGAGTTCCAATCCCGCAACCTGCTGCGCCTGGCGCCTTCGACGACTTTGCGACTGGATCGGCTGGCGCAAGAAGAACAGGACGCCGCGCTGCGCGTGGACCTGCAGTTGGAGCAGGGCGAGCTCTGGGCCGAGCTGAACGGCCTGGACGAGGAGGACGAGTTCAGCGTGGGTTCCCGCGTGATGGGCGCGGCCATCACGGGGACAGGTCTGCGCGTGGCTGTGAACGAGCGCCAGGAGACCGTGCTCTCCGTCCTGCACGGCGAGGTGCGCGTGGCCGCGGATCGGGAGTCCCTGCGCGGGCAGCGACCCACGCTGACGGTGGATTCTCTGCGCAGCCTGCTCAAGGCGCCCAAGCCCAGGGGCCTGACCCGCGCGCCGACGCCCGTGGGCGGTCCCGTCCCGGTGCCCGGGCCGCACGAGGTCTCGCTGCGGGAGTGGCTGGTGATCGTCAAGACCAATCAAGAGATCCGGATCGGGTCCGACGGCCGCGTGCAGGCAGCCGGAGCGCTGCAGGCCAAGGAGAATTCGGACTGGATCCGCTGGAATCAGGAACGCAATGCCGGCGCCCCCACACGCTGACCAGGCCGGTCGGGAGCGGGGCGCGGTTCACATCAGGAAGGAGGCGACCATGCTGCGCGGAATCCGCTTGGGCGCGGTCATCGTGCTGGCCTTGGGCATCATCGGAGCCCAGGCCCAGGTCATGCAGGAATCGGCCAGTGGCAGCGTGGACTGGCAGGGCCGGATGATCCGGGCCAAGGGCATCGGGATGCCCGGTCCCAAAGGCGGGCGGGCCGGCCAGATCCGGGTGGCCCGGGCCGACGCCCTGCGCAAGATCCTTGAGACGGTCGAAGGCATGACGCTGACCTCCGAGACCACGGTGCAGGACTACATGCTGGACAACGACCGCATCCAGACCGAGGTGCGGGGCATCTGCCGAAACTTCCGCGAGGTGGGCGAACCCGTCTACCTGAGCGACGGCTCGCTGGAGCTGACGGTGGAGATGGCGCTGGGCGCCGACCTGCAGAACGCCCTGCTGGGCGAGCTGCCCTTCCAGGACGGGACGCCCGTGCCCATCCAGTACAGCGACGTGGACCCCACGAATTCCATCTACACGGGCCTGGTGGTGGATTGCTCGGGCCTGAACCTGCGGCCCGCGCTGGCGCCGCGCATCCTCTCGGAGTCCGGCGAGGAGATCTACGGCAACGCCTGGGTGGACCGGGATTGGGCGCTGAAGAACGGCCTGGTGGGCTACGTCAAGAGCGTGGACCAGGTCAAGCAGTTCCAGGACCGGGTCGGCACGCGCCCCCTGCTGGTGAAAGCCAAGAGTGTCAAGGGCGAGCAGAAGGCCGACATGATCATCGCGGACAAGGACGGCAAGATCCTGCACGCCCTGAGTGAGAACTTGAAGTTCCTCACGGAGTGTCGCGTGCTGGTGGTGGTGGACTAGCGGACAGGAGCGGGAAGATGAAGTCACTGCGCTTCCTGGGCGGCCTGGGCTGCCTGTTGGGTTGCCTGATCCTGGCGGGCCTGCAGGGCTGCGCCAAGGCTCCCCTCAAATCGGAATCCCTGCTGGATACGCCCCAGACCCACGTGGACCAGGGCCTGCGCCTGCTGGACCGCGGGGAGCTGGACGGTGCCCGGGCGGAGTTCGACCGGGCCCTGGGCCTGGATCCCAAATACTACATGGCCCATGCGGCCAAGGCCCTGCTGCTGGCCGAGACTCCGGAGGGCGGCAAGGTGGCCCTGAAGACGGCGCGCGAGGCCGTGGACATGGCGGACAACCGTTGGCAGGCCTGGATGATCCAGGCCCGCGTGCTGTCCCGCGTGCAGCCCGAGGATTGGTACAAGGACAGCCAGAAGAGCCTGGAGAAGGCGGCCGAGCTGGGCGCCCCGGCGGAGCAGGTCAGCTTCTGGCGGGGACGCACGGCGATGGAGAACCTGGATTTCCAGACCGCCGTGAGCGAGTTCGGCGTGGTGGTCTCCAAGCGCGGCGACTGGTCGGCGCCCGCCGACAAGGCCATGGCCACCTGCAACACCATCCTGCGGGCCAAGCCGGGCACGCGGGTCAGCTCCAAGATCGCCCTGGTGGAGAAAATTGACCGGGCGGACATGGCCGTCTTGCTGGTGGAGGAATTGAAACTGCCCGAAGTGATGGACAAGCGCAAGAAGCCCGCCAACGCCAGTTTCAGCGCCCCGGACGCCAAAACAGTTGAAGCTGAGCGGTTAAGCCCGGCGGACATTCAGAGCCACTGGGCCAAGAGCTGGATCGAGGATGTCCTGCGCGTGAACGGGATGGGCCTGGGCGCGGCCGGCGCTTTCGAGCCGGAAGCCACCCTGAGCCGCGGCGAGTTCGCCATGATCGTCACGGACATCCTCGTGGCGGTGAGCGGGGATCCCAAGCTGGCCACGGCCCACTTCGGCGAGACCAGCATGTTTCCCGACTTGAGTTCCAGCCACCCGTCTTACAACGCCGCCGCCCTCTGTGCCTCGCGCGGCATCCTGCAGGCGGACCTGAGCACGGGCAATTTCCAGCCGGTCGGCAGCGTGTCCGGCGCGGAGGCCCTGCTGGGCATCCGCCAGTTCCAGAACATCCTGCGCCAGAGCTTCTAGCCTGGTGGTGGTCCAGGGCCGGCGGATGCCCCGCCGGCCGTCAGGGGAGGCTGCATGATCCGATCACGGCGGGTGTGGCAGGGTGGCGTCTGCGCCGGACTCTGCCTGGTGCTGGGAAGTTGTGCCGGCCCCGGCGGAGCGGGAGGCAAGCCCGACCCTGCCGCGCGGACGGCTCCCGACTGGAACCAACCGGCTCGCCGGCTGACGGACTCCAGTTCCGACCAGTTGGCGCCCGCCTTTTCCGCCGACGGGCGGGCCCTGATCTACCAGAACAACAGCGACGGCAACTGGGAACTCTACTTCCTGGATCTGGCCGACGGCCGTCCCCAGCGGATCACCGACACGCCGGAAGCCGAGGAGGATCCCAGCTGGTCGCCGGACGGGCGCTGGATCGTCTGCACGGTCCACGTGCCCACCCTGGACGCGGATCCGCCGCGCGAGATCCTGCTGCTGGACCGCGAAGGCAAGCAGGGCCGCATCCTGGCGGCGCACGGGGCCGACGACTGGTTCCCGCGCTTCGAAGCGGACGGACGCTCGGTGATCTTCCTCTCGGACCGCGTGGACGAGCGGCGGGATCTGGCGGACGAAGAGCGCCAGTGCGCGCTGTTCCGCGTCAACCTGGAAGACGGCAGCCTGACCCAGCTGAGCGAGCCGGGCCGGCTGGCATCGCCCGTCCCCGGCCCGCGGGGCGTGGCCCTGCGGCTGGGTCCGCACAGCCTGGGCTGGCTGGGCGCCCAGGGGCTGGAGACGGCCCTGGTAGACAGCAGCCTCACCCTGGGACACCCCGACTGGCACGAAGCCCAGGGTTGGGCCGTGGCCACTCTGCAGCCTGATCAGGGCGGCCAGCTGAGTCTGCGGGGCCTCTCGGCCGCGGACTGGACGCGCCTGCCGCTGGAAGGGCGCGAGGCGGACATGTCACCGGCTTGGTCGCCGGACGGCGCCGGCCTCGCTTTTGTGGGTCGCAGCAACGGCCAGTGGGACCTGTACCTGCGCGGCACGGCAGGGGTCGTGCCTAAGCCCTGATCGAACGGCACCTTGACACATTCACTTGCCGGGCGCCTTGTTTGCCACCTTTCTGCTTGCGCCAGAAAGGTGGCGCCAAAGAGGCGCTTTTTCTCAACGTCCAGAGTCAGCCCGCCTCCCGGCGGGCTTCCGCTGGCCGACGCATGGGCTGCCTGGCTCCATGTACTCGGTTCCGCCTGACGGCGTCACCACCTGGTTCTGGTTCAGCGCTGCGCGCTTCACCTCGCTCCATCAAAGTTCTGGCGATCGACACCTCACGTGAACCATCCGTCTTCGAGTCGTTGAGTCTTCGTGCGCAAGAAGAGCTCGGGTCTGAGCCCATCCCAACCCCGGCCCAAACTAGGCTGTGTCTCCGTGACTCTGTGGTTCTGTTCGGTCCAAGACGCCTGCAGTTGACTTCGCATAAGATGTATTATGTAAACTAATAAGCTGGGAACTGCGACGATCCGACCAAGCGGCCGGCCCCGGGTCCTTCGAATCACCAATCGGGCACGGCCCGCAGATCCCGCGAATCTGTCCCCTACCGCGCAGATCCGGTTCTGAACATCGAGACTAGATCCAGGTTTTGATCCTCTTGTCTATCAATCCATGGATCGCCCGATTCACGGGATTGGCTGCGCAGACGCCGCGAATGCATGTGCGGCCCACGAGGAAGTCCGGCTGCCTCGTGGTGACTTCCCTCGCCCAACTGTACCTTGGGTTGCAAGTCCCACTGATCAGGACGGACACGCGCATGAGTCCCAGCCCTCCGCCGGCCACCCTGCCCCTCAGTCAGCGTCTGCTGCGTTTGGCCATTGTGCTGTTCCTGTTCTTCGTCTCCATCGAATGGATGGCGGAATCCTTCAAGCTCTTCGGTTCGGGCCTGACGGCCCAGCTGTTGAATCTCACCAGCAACCCCTTCACGGCCCTATTCGTGGGCATCCTGACCACCAGCATCGTCCAGAGCAGCTCGGCCACCACCAGCATGGTCGTGGCCCTGGTGGCCGCCGGCAGCCTGCAACTGCCCCTGGCGGTGCCGATCATCATGGGCGCCAACATCGGCACCTCCATCACCAACACCCTGGTCTCGCTGGCGCACATCAACCGCTCAGCCGAATTCCGCCGGGCCTTCGCCGCTTCCACGGTGCACGACATCTTCAATCTGCTGTGCGTGCTGCTGTTCTTCCCGCTGGAACTGGCCACGGGTGTGTTCAGCGCCAGCGGACTCTGGATGGCGCGCGGGTTGGAAGGCATGCACGGCCTGGACCTGATGAGCCCGCTGAAACTGGCCATCCATCCGGTGGCCAGCGGGATGATCCACCTGCTGGAGTCCATCCTGCCCGCGGACACGTGGTGGCACCCTCACGCCTGGCTCTCCCTGGCCTTGGCCCTGACCCTGCTGTTCGGGAGCATCCTGTTCCTGACGAACATCCTGAAAAGCCTGGCTCTGCAAAAGGCAGAGACCTGGTTCGAGGACAGCCTGTTCAAGTCCACCTCGCGCTCGTTTCTGATCGGACTGGGCCTGACTATGGCGGTCCAGTCCAGCTCCGTGACCACCAGCCTGATCGTGCCCATGGCGGGAGCGGGCCTCTTGAGCCTGCGCCAGATCTACCCCTACACGTTGGGCGCCAACATCGGGACCACCATCACGGCCCTGATGGCGGCCCTGGCCACCCAGAATCCGCTGGCCCTGGCCATCGCGCTGGTTCACACGTTGTTCAACGCCGCCGGCACGGCGGTCTTTCTGCCGCTGCGTGCGGTGCCGATCTACCTGGCCAGCCGGCTGGCGGATGTCTCCATGCGCAGCCGGGTGATTCCCTTCGCCTACGTCCTGACCGTGTTCTTCCTGATACCCGTCGCCTTCATTTTTCTTATGGATTAGGAGTGTTCCATGCTGAAGGGCTTTCTCAACCTGTTCAACAAGGACAGCCTGCTGGATCAGGCGCTGAGAGACACCGACACCATGCTGCAGCAGGTGGAGACCATGGTCCGGGTGGCCCGCCAGGCCCTGCGCGAGACCGACAAGGCGCCGCGGGATCTGGACATCTCCGGGATGGATCAGGTGGTCAACCGCTACGAATCCGAGGTGCGGCGCAAGGTCTTCACCCACCTCTCCGTGATGGGCGCCGAACAGGTCTACCCCTCGCTGGTGCTGGTGAGCATCATCATCGACGTGGAGCGGGTGGGCGACTACGCCAAGAACATCGTGGAACTGGCGCGCGAGCATGAGCCGCAGCTCAAGGGCGGCCCCTTCGAGGAGGAACTGCGGCGCATCGAGGAACACGTGCTGGACCGGCTTCTGCCCCAGGGCCGGCAGGCCTTCCAGCAGAACGACGAGAAGAGCGCGGCCGCGCTGATCGCCGACCTGTACTGGATCAATCCGGCTTGCGACCGCATCGCCAACATCCTGGTGGCGGGCAAGCAACCCGTCCCGCTGGATCCCTGCACCCAGGTGACGCTGGCACTCTACGTGCGCTATCTCAAGCGGATCAACTCCCACTGGCTGAACATCCTCACCAGCGTGGTGAATCCCTTCGACCGGATCGGCTTCCGCCGTGCGCCTCAGGACTGATTCCCAGGGTTCGGTGGGCAAAGAGCAGCGCCGCAACCTTGACTTTCGCAGCCTGCGGCGCTATGTTTTGGGCCTTGTTTTTGACCCGCCAGAGTCTGGACGCCACTTTAGCTCAGCTGGTAGAGCACGCGACTGAAAATCGCGGTGTCCCCGGTTCGATTCCGGGAGGTGGCATGAAACGGGGGGCCCGCGCCCCCCGTTTTCCGTTTCTGCCTTTCAATGGCCGCCGGGACCGTGCACCCTTCCCCCTTAGCGGCGCCCGCGCATCCTGCGACCGCCCCAGCGCAGCGGCGCGGCCAGTCCCGTCCACCAGCCGCCAGCCTGGGCCTGCGCCTGCCTGGCAAACAACGACCGCAGGAGGCGCTCCGCCAACACCCGCTGCGGCGCTGTGGCGGTGGAGCCCGGTGCCAGCGCCACTGGCGGGCAGAGCGCCAGCGTGAGGCCCACGCCGCTGCCCTGCAGTTCCTCCCGCAGCGCCAGCCCGTACTGCTGCAGCGCGGCGCAGGACGCCGCCTGGAGGGCGTGGCCGCCCAGCGCTCCCGGCATCGGACGCGGCATGGCCAGCAGGATGTAGCCGTTGTCCTCGTGCAGCATGTGGGCCAGAATGCCGCTGCGCAGCAGTTCGTCCAAGGCGCTGAAATTGGCTTCCAGCACGCGCCGGGCCTGGGGCAGGGGCGCAGCCAGGGCCTTCTCCTCCAGACTCTCGGCCGCCAGGAAGAGCAGCAGGTCCGGCTTGGCGCCGGCCAGGGACAGGAAGCGCAGCAGGTCCTGACGCCCCGCGTTGCGGGCCAGATCGGCCTGGAAGAGTTGGACGTGGACCATGACGGAGCCCAGGCTTTCGCGCAGCGCCAACAGGCCTTCGCCGTCCGCGTCCACCAGCAGCAGATCCGTGTCCCGGGTGGCGAGCGCGGCCACCAGGGCGCGGGCCAACGGGGTCCCGATTCCCAGTACCAGGGCCAGCGGACGGACGCGTGGATAAGTGGTGTTCATGGGGGAAACGTAACACAAGCCGGGGCCGGGAGCCCGCTTCCCGCCTGAGCGTGAGGTATATTGCGCCATGAGCATTCCGCGGTCCTACACTGCCCGATTCATACTCCGCTACGGCCGCCTCCAGGCGGCCTTGTTGGGTGCCACGTTGCCCGCGCTGCTGGCCCTGCCGATGCGTCTTGAGGCCCGCAGCACGCTGCGCCTCTGGGGCCAGGTCCAGCACCAGGCGGCCGGCGTGCCCGGCGCCCAGGTGATCGTCGCCGGGCGCGACACCTGCCGCTGCGATGAATTCGGCAACTACAGCTTCGCCGATCTGCCGATGGGCCCGCTGCAGCTGCGGGTGAGCGCCCCGGGCTTCGCGCCCCTGCGTCAGCGCCTCTGGCTGCGCAAGGAGGCCTTCCTGACCCTGGAGCTGCAACTCGAACGCCATCTGACGGAGGGCTTCGCCGCCGACAGCCTGCAGCTGCCCGGCGCCGGGCTGGCCGCGCCGCGGGATCTGGACCGCGACGGGCGCGAGGATGCCGCGGGCTGGCAGCCCCTGGCCCAGCCCGTCCAAGTGCAGCAGGACGGCCTGCCCCGGGAAGATCCTTGGGGCGGACTCTGGCTGGAGTCGGACACGGGGCCCACCCCGACCGGCGAGCGCGCCGCCGGCTGGCAGCCGCTGGGGTTGGAGGGCTTCTTCTCCAACCGGGGCTTGACAGGCTGGCGCCAGGCGCGGCCCCGTGCGACGGGCCCGGCGCTCTGGCTGGAGCGGCCGCTGGCGGGGGCGCTGGCGGCCGGTGGCCGGACCCGGTTGCGGCTGGGTCTCTGGCACGAGCTGGACCTGCAGGCCAGGTTGGAACAAGCCAGCGGACAGGCGCCCGAGCTGGGCCGCGGGCAGGGCGGCGCGCAGGGGGTCGTGGAGCACCGCTGGCTGGCGGCGCGGCACCTACTGCTGGGTCAGACCCTGCAGCTGGGCCGACTGGAGCGCCGCCGCCTGAGCACGGAACTGCCCCGGCTCTGGCTGCCGCAAGCCTCGCTGGAAGCCCTGGCGGAGGCCGAGCTGCGCCAGCGCCAGCTCGCCTGGCAGGGCCGGGCCACCTGGCTGCCCGCCGGCGGAGGCACGGGCGAGGTGCGGCTCTGGTGGCGCGAGCGCCGGCAGGAGACCCGGGGCCTGGAACTGGACCGTCCGACCCACCGCCTGCTGGTCACGGGCGACCTGCCGGAGCGGGCCTGGTTCGACACCCGCCGTGTGGAGCGCCGGCGCGCCCTGGGCCTGCGCATGGCGCTGGAACAGGCGCACGCCCGCGGCCTGCTCCAGGGGGCCGTCGGCGTGGAGTCCCACCACCGCCGGCTGGACGCCGCGCTGGGGGCCAACCCGCTGCTGCCGGGCGGGCGGGATCCCTGGCTGGCGCTGGACGAGGACGATCTGTTGCTGGAGGCGCGGTTGCGCGACCGCTGGGACTGGACGCCGCGCTTTTCCTTCGAGGCCTGCCTGGACCTGCGCTATCACTTCTACGAATTGCGGCGGAGGCCGGTGGGATTGTTCCAGCTGGGCGACGTGCCCGACGCGGCCTTCAACCAGGATCTGCTGGCCCTGGAGCCGCGTCTGGCCCTGCTGCTGCGCCCGGGGAGCTGGGGCCTGGATCTGGCCTGGCAGCGCCGGCTGAGCATGGCCGGACCGGGGGGCGCCTGGGATCTGGGGCGCAGCCCCGACCGGCTCTGGGACCTGCCGCTGGTGGCCCCCGTCGGCTCCGAGGGCGAACTGGAAACCCTGCTGCCCGCGATCCAACTGGACGAGGTGGCCTTGCGCGGCCAGCGTCCGCTGGGTCGCAGCATTCGCCTCAATCTGGGCCTCTGGGGCCGCAGCTGGCACAACCTGCCGCTGGCGGGCTGGACGCCGCGCGAGTCCACGCTGGACCTGGCCCAGTTACTGCGGCCGCTCAACGCCCTGCAGGCGGGGCTGGAGGCCGGACTGCGCCTGGAGGGCCGGGCCGGCCACGGCAGCCTGGAGGGGCGTTGGAGCCGGCTGCGGGCGGAAGGCCGGCGCTGGCGGCCCCTGCCGGACACCAGCCTGTGGGTGGGCCAGGAGGCCGTCCTGCGCCGCCTGCCCGGAGAGGCGGCCTGGTCGGCGCGGCTGGAAGCCGGCACGCGCCTGAGCCTAGCCGGCTGGAGCCTGGCGCCGGCCGTGCAGGTGAGCGCCATGGGCGCGCGCGACCCGGAGAACCAGGCCGGCTGGACGCCCGAACTGCCCGGCGCCGCCTGGCTGGACGCCGAACTGCGGCTGGAACACGCCCGCACGCCCGGCTGGTCGCTGGCCCTCTGGGGCCGCAACCTGGGCCGGGATCCGCACCCGGCGGCGGGCTGGGTGGACTGGCGGGCCGGGGAATCCGTGGCCGTCCAGCGGACCCTGGCCGCGCCCGGACGACTGCTGGGCGTGCGCGTGGCCTGGGAGCCGGGCCGATGAGCGAGACCGAACTGCGCGCCGAGCTGGCGGATTGCGGCCGGCGCCTGTACCAGCGCGGCCTGGTGGTGGCCTACGAGGGCAACCTGAGCGTGCGTCTGTCGGAGACGGGGCGCGCCGGCCGGAACGGTTGGAGCTGGCTGCTCAGTCCCTCCCAGCGCTGCAAGGCGGAGCTGGGGCCGCGGGACTTCCTGAAACTCGACGAGCAGGGACAGGGCGCAGGGGCGGGGCAGCCCTCCAGCGAGTTGCCCCTGCACCTGGGGATCTATCGCCACCTGCCCGCGGCCCGGGCCGTGATCCACGCCCACGCCCCCTACTGCACGGCCTTCGCCTGCACGACCGAGGGCCTGACCCCCCTGCTCCAGCCCGAGCTCGTCCAACTGCTGGGAGGACCCGTGCCGCTGGCGCCCTACGCTCCCCCCGGCGGCGAGAGTCTGTTCCAGTCCGTGCGCGGCCTGCTGCACGAGCATCCGGTGATCCTGCTGGCCAATCATGGCGTGGTGGCCGTCTCACGCAATTCCCTGGGCGAGGCTTTCCACTTCCTCGAGCAGGTGGAACAGGTGGCCCGCATCACCTGGCTGGCGCGGCAGGCGGGAACCCCGCGTCCCTTGAGCCCGGCCGAGCTGGCCGCCCTGCACGCGCGCTGACCCCACCGGGGGTCTTTCACGTCCACTCATCTTGTCGTATGTTGATGAAGGCTTCTCCATGACCCGCGGGCATCGTGCCCCGCTTTTCCGGTTCGGAAGCCTCTTGCGGCGCGCACACCGCCCGCCGCCCAGCAGGAGAACGGCATGCATTTGAGCACCGGAGAGCCCCGGCACTGGCTGCGCCTTGGATCCATTCTGGCGCTGGCCCTGCTGCTCTCCTGCTCCTCCGTGCCGCGCTTCACCCGACCAGACACGCCCCCCGCGCGCCTGCGGGCTCCCAAGGCCCAGGCCCCCGCCCCGGTGCGCGCCGCGCGGCCGGTGGAAGCCCCCAGCTCCCAGACAGAGTTTCAGGCCGGCCAGATCTGGCGGACCACGGTCTCCTGGTACGGGGACGGCCTGCACGGCCAGTCCACGGCCTCGGGGGAGGCGTACGACCTGGGTGCCGTGAGCGCGGCCCACCGCGAACTGCCCTTCGGAACCTGGCTTCAGGTGCGCAATCTGGCCAACGGCAAGAAACTCGAAGTGCGGGTGAACGACCGCGGGCCCTTCAAGGAAGGCCGCGATCTGGATCTCTCGCGCGAAGCGGCTCGGCGGCTGGGCTTCCTGGACAAGGGCACGGCCGAGGTGGAAGTGCGGGTTCTCACCCTGCCCTGAGCGTTCCCCCCAGCCAACCGGACAAGGAAAACGCCCCGGGCGCTCGCCGCGGGGCGTCGTACGATTCAGCCGTCCAGGATCACCAGGGCCGCACGGCCCCCACCAGTTCGGCCGCCGTGGCCACCCCCTCGCGCTCCAGCCAGGCCTCGAACTCCGCCAGGATCCGCCGGGCGGCGTCCGGCTGGGCGAAGGAGGCCGTGCCCACCTGGACGGCGCTGGCCCCGGCCAGCAGGAACTCGGCCACGTCGCACCCGCTCTGGATGCCGCCCATGCCCACCACGGGCAGGCGCACGGCGCGAGCTGCCTGGTAGACCTGGGCCACGGCCACGGGCCGGATGGCCGGACCGCTGTAGCCACTGGTGTTGGTGACGGTGCGCGGCCGGCGGGTGCGCAGGTCGATGGACATCCCGGGAATGGTGTTGATCAGGCTCAGGCCGTCGGCGCCCGCGGCCTCCGCCGCCCGGGCCTGTTCGGCCACGTCGGCGGTCTGGGGGGTCAGCTTGACCAGCAGGCGGCCGCGCCAGACGGCTCGGACGCGCGCCACCAATTCGCCCAGCGGGCCGGGCCGGGCGCCGAAACTGATCCCGCCCTCCTTGACGTTGGGGCAGCTGACGTTGAGTTCGATGCCGGCCAGCGCGCCGGCGGTCGGCCCCGCTTCGTCCTCCAGTTCCTGGAGCCGGCGGCAGACGGTCAGGTAGTCCTCGGCCGTGCGACCTGCCACGTTGACGAAGACTGCCGTGTCCAGCCCGCGCAGGTAATGCAGCTTGTCCCGGCAGAAGGCCTCCAGGCCCGGGTTGGCCAGTCCGATGGAGTTGAGCAGGCCGTGCTCGGTCTCCGCCAGGCGCGGCATGGAATTGCCAGCGCGGGGTTCGGGCGTGACGGCCTTGCTGAACAGGCCGCCCAGCTCGTGCAGGGGCAGCAGGTCGTCCAGTTCGCGCCCAAACCCGCAGGTGCCCGAGGCCAGGCAGACGGGATTGCGCAGCGCCAAGTCCCCCAACCGCACGGTGAGTGTCATCGGCAGGCCTCCCGGGCCGGCTCGCTGTCGGCCAACTCGTCCAGTGCGAACACGGGCCCGGCCTGGCAGGCCAACTGGAATCCGCCGGTGGACACCGGAACCGCGCAGCCCACGCAGATGCCGATGCCGCAGCCCATCAGGGTCTCCAGGCTGAGCAGACAGGGCACGCCGGCAGCGCGGGCGTGCCGGGCCACGGCCTCCATCATGGGCTCGGGACCGCAGCAGTAGATGCGCCGCGGTCGCTCCGGCGCCTCAGCCAGCCAGTCCGCCAGCAGGTCCGTGACCCGGCCGGCGCGGCCCACGGAGCCGTCCTCGGTGCTGATTTCCATCGCCAGCTCCGGCTGGAGCGCGCGCGCCGCCGCCACGCCTGGCCGGTCGCGAAACCCGAAGGCCGCGCGCAACGGGCGCCGACCAGCCTCCTGCTCCCAGAGCGCGATCAGCGGCGCGATGCCCACGCCGCCCCCCACCAGCAGTCCCTCCTCGGCCGGATCCGCGTCCGCCGGCAGGCGGTCCAGGAAGCCGTGTCCCAACGGCCAGAGCACGGACACCTGCTCGCCCGGCCGGCGGTCGGCCAGCCAGGCAGTGCCCGGTCCCACCACCTTGACCAGGAACTCCAGCTGGTCCGTTCCGGCCCGCAGGATGGAGAACGGGCGCGGCAGGGTGTGGCCGGGGACGGCCAGCTGGGCGAACTGCCCGGCCCGGAAGGCGGGGATCCCGGCGTCCGGGCCCCGTTCGAGGATCAGCTGGAACTGGTCGGCGCCCAGTCCGCGGATCTCCCGCACGGCCAGCCGCTCCTGTCGGCGTTGCAGGGTCATTCCAGGATTTGCTCCAGTTTGAGACGGCCCAGTTCGCGGAAGCGCTCGCGCAGGCTCTGCAGGCGCTCGCCCAGCGGCCGGCCGGCATCCGGGTCCACGAACACGCCGCTCTCGTCCACGCGCGCCTCGGTGACCGTCACCTGCTGGGTCTCCTCCACGCGCGCCACCGCCGCCTCCGGTTCGGCCACGGCCTGGCCCAGGCGCCGGCGCACCTGGTCGGCGGCCGCGTGCTGCGGATAGGCGCGCAGGTAGCGCCGGTAGAAGCCGTTGGCCAGGGCGGGGTTCTCCAGATCCTCCCAGGCCACGGCCGCGGCGGCAAGCAGGGCCGTGGCGGCCTGGGGCGTGCTGGGATGGTCCTCCGCCACCTGGCGGTAGGCCCGGATCGCGCCCAGCGGATCCCGGCCCTCCAGGCGCAGCTCTTCGGCCAGCGCGAGTCGGACCGCGGCGCTGTCCGCCTCGCTCAGCGTGCGCGGCAGGCCCAGGCGGTCGCGGGCCGGGTTGGCTGCCAGGGAGAGGGGCCAGCGGCGGAGCAGGGTCTCCAGATAGCGGCGGCCGCTGCTGTCGGCGAAGGCGTCCAGCCGCAGGGAGCCGTAGGCGTAATGCAGGCGGGCCGCCTGCTCATCCGAGGCGCTGGGTTCGGCCAGCAGCAGGGTCAGCAGGCTGTCCGCCACCGGTGCCCGGTACATGCGCAGGGTCTGCAATTCGGCCAGGTAGAAGTGCTGGTCGAAGCGCAGGCGGGACAGGCTGTCGCCCGTGGCCTGCAGGCGCAGGCTGTCGATGTCCGGCCAGTGGCTCAAGGTGTCCAGCACGGCCGCCACCAGCAGCGAGTCCGACCGGCGGCGGCGCAGCTCGTCGTCCACGCGCTTCAGGCTGTCGGCCTCGTGGGCGCGCCTCAGGCTGTCCGCCTGGGCCACTTCGCGCTCCTTCTTCTGGAAGTCGAACAGGCGCACGCGGCTGCCGCCCTTGCGGCCGCCGCTCTCCGGGCGGCCCAGGCTGTCGGGCCGGGCCGGCTCGCCTTTGCCGAGAGCGTCGGCCGGGCGGGGCGGCGGGGATTTGGCCGGGGGCGTCGCGGGCAGCAGGGCGGCATCCACTTGTTGGGTTGTCAGGCTGTCACCCGTTCCCAGGCTGTCCGGCGCGCCCAGGACGCGCAGGGAGTCCGCCCGCAGGCTGTCCTGGCGGGCCCGCAACCGCGGCAGCAGGGTCTGGGCAAATTGCACCCGCACGCTGTCCGGGCAGAGGCCGGCCAGCGTGTGGGAGATCAGGCCGTCCAGGCGCCGGATCTCCTTGTGCGTGCGGTCCAGCGCGTCCACAAGGGTCAGGGCCACGGCGCTGCTGTCCGCCCAGCGGCTGCCGGACTGCTCCGTGGCCGTGCGTTTGAAGTAGACGCGCGCACTGTCCAACTGGCCGTCGTGCCGCAGGAAGGCCTGGGCCAGCGAGTGGGAGGCGGCGGCCGAACTCTCGGTGCGCGGGACGTCCTTCAGGATGGCGTTCCAGTCCGCCCGGGCCTCGGCCAGCTGGCCCCGGCGCTCGCGCAGCCAGCCCTCGCGCAGTTGCAGCGCGTGGCGGTCCGGATAGAAACGCTCGTCCTTGCCCAGTTTGCGCAGCCGGCGCTCCACCACGTCCAGGCGCCCCAGCCGCAGGTTGTTGTCCAGGCTGCCCAGCCAGGACTTGAGCAGCGGCGAGCGCAATGGGCGGAAGCGGCGCACGGCGTTGTAGTGCTTGAGGGCCTCCTCCCACTGGCCGCTCTCCTCCTGGACGGCGGCCATGTCCAGGTGGATGGCCGCCCGGTCCTGGTTGCGGCGCGCGATCTTCAGCAGGCGGTCCAGGGTCTCCACCAGCCGCTCGCGGTCGCCGTCCCCACGGTAGAGGTCGGCGTAGACGCGCAGGGCCTCCACGCGGTCCGCCCGGGGCAGGTCGTCCAGCGGCAGGCGGGCCAACTCCTCCAGGCAGGCGCCCTCGTTCTCCAGGGCCAGCAGCGCGCGGGCGCGCCAGATGCGGGCCCGGGGCAGCAGGGGCGAGTCGGGGAAGCGCGCCTCCAGTTCGTCGAACTTGCGCAGCGCCCGGCGCTGTTGGTCCATCCGCACGTAGCACTGGCCCACCAGCAGGATGGTGTTGTCCACCCAGCGCGACTCCGGGTAGAACTGGAGCAGTTTGGAGCTGATCTTCAGGCACTCGTCGTACTGGGCCCGGGCGGTCTTGGCCCCGCTGTCGGCCTGCAGGCGCTCGCCCTTGCGGTAAGCCTTGTCGGCGTTGTAGTAGGTGTTGAAGTAGGCTCCGCAACCGCTGCCCAGCAGCAGGGCGGGCAGCAGCCAGAGCAACGGACGCAGCAGGCGGCTCCGGCGCGGGCGGGGCGTGTGTGGGCTCAAGCGCGGGCCTCCCATCCTTCCAGTACGCGGACCAGTCCGTCCTCCGCGCCCAGCTCCACGTGCAGGTCGCCGGGCAGGGCGGCGTCCGATGCGGGGTTGAACACGATCACAGGGCGGCCCCGGCGGCGCAGCACCTCCAGCACGCCCGCCGCAGGCCAGACCAGGGCCGAGGTGCCCACGGCCAGCCCCACGTCGCAGCGCGCGGGCTCCTCCGCCAGCAGCCGCAGGTGCTGGGGCTGGAGGGACTCGCCGAACCAGACCACCGAAGGCCGCAGACGGCCGCCGCAGGAGCAGCGGGGCAGGGCGTCCGCCGGCAGCTCGGCCATGGGCCGCGCGGCGGCGCAGCGTTCGCAGTGCGCGTGGCGCAGACTGCCGTGCAGGGCGGCCAACCGGGCGGGATCCAGCCCCGCCGCCTGCCAGACCTCTTCCAGCAGGCCGTCCACGTTCTGGTTCAGGACCACGCCCGCACGCCGCTGCGCCAGCCGGACCAGCGCCCGGTGCCCCGGGTTGGGCCGGGCCTGGGCCAGGGCTTCCAGGCGCCAGCGATACCAGGCCCAGACCTCCTCGGGGGCGCGGTCGAAGGCCGCCGGCGTGGCCAGATCCTCGGGGCGGCGCTGCCGCCAGAGGCCGTCCGCCCCGCGGAAGGTCGGCACGCCGGAGGCGGCGGAGAGACCGGCGCCGCAGAGCACCAGCACGCGCCCGGCGGATTCGAGGGCCTGCCGGGCCTGGGCCAGGGCTACTTCAACAGCAGCAGGCGCGTGCACGCCCGGCCCCCCGCCTGTCCCGCCACTTCCGCCAGATAGAGGCCCGACGCCCGGCCGGACAGGTCCAGCGCGATCTCGTGGCGACCCGCCGCCTGGAGGCCCAGGGGCCGCTCCAGCACCTGGCGGCCCGCCAGGTCCCAGACGCGCAGAGTCAGGATCTCGGGGCGCGCCAGATCCACTGTCAGGTGGGTCTGGGGGTTGAAGGGATTGGGGTGCGCGGCCAGACTCAGACCCTGGGGACGCCGGTCAGGCTCCGGCGCGGGCGCCACGTCCGTCTCGAGGCCCTCGTCCAGCCAGGGCAGGGCCCGCCCCAGGAACTGCTCCAGGCTGAGCAGGTTGGCCGCCCCGTGGGCCGCCTCCAGGCTGAAGCCGGCCACCAGCAAGCGACCGGCCCCCGCCGTGCGGCGGAGCAGGGCGCCGTTCTGGCTCGAACTCCAGCGGCCGGCCAGGGTGCTGCCCGGCCGGGGCAGCAGGCTGGTGGTGGGCAGGTGCTGGTTCCAGGCGCCATTGGCTCCCACCAGCAGCAGGGCCTCGTCGTCCGTCAGCAGGCCGCCGGAACTCAGGCCCAGCACGCGGGGCATGGACGCCCAGGCCACGCCCGGGTCCGCGCCGAGGAAGGCGTGCCCCGCCTCGTCCAGACCGTCCAGCAGGTGCTGGCCGCTGAGCAGCAGGTGGCCGCCTTGTTCCACATAGTCGCCGAGGGCCTGCACGTCGGCGCCGTCCAGGGGCGCGGGGGCCTCCGCCGTGACCCAGAACACGCTGGGATAGAGGGCCAGATCCTGCGGCGGACCGCTCTCCGTGGGCCGGCGCCGCTCCACCACCCGGCCGCTGGACTGCAGGGCGTTCTCGTACCACTCGGCCAGTTCCGGCTCGGCGCCGTCCAGCACCAGCAGCAGGTCGCCCCGCCCCACCTGCAGCTCCGTGCGGCAGCTCTGGGACCAATCCGCCGGATCCCGGCTGGCGAGCACCAGTTCGCGGCGTCCCGTCGCCAGTCCGGCGTCCAGGCGCAGGTGGAAGAGTCCGCTCAGGAAGGCCTCGCCCGCGGCCACCGGCCCGTGGGACAGCCCGGACTCCAACGCCTCGATGCCCGGACCCGGAGCGCTGAGCTCCAGCCAGAGGCTGTCCACGCTGGCGCCGCGGTTGAGCAGGGTCAGCCGCAGGGCCACGTCCTCCCCCGCCTCGGCCACGCCGTCCTGGTCCGTGTCCTCCACCACTTGCAGAGCCGTGCAGAGCAGGTCCTGGTGGTTGAAGACCTGGAAGAAGCTCACGCTCATGCTGTCGGCGGGATCCCCGATCTCCGTGATGATGACCGGACTCTCCGTCCCGCCGTAGGGCAGGCTGGCCGGGCTGCTGAAGGCGTCGAAGTGCCGGTTGTTGGTGGCGCCCGGGAAGAGGTCGCCGGCGTCCACGCCCAGGTTGTGGTTCAGGTCGCGCAGTCCGTCGGCCTGCTCGAGATCCACCAGATAGTGGTCCTCGTCGGAGTTGCCGCCCGCGTTCTCATCCACGTGCCAGACGTAGAGCCCCTCGCCCGCCTGGTGCTGGTCCCAGGCCGTCAGGCGGCGGTTCTCGGCCAGGAAGTACTGGCCGGGATGCTCGGGCAGCTCCAGCCGGACCAGTTCGTCGGAGAGGTGCAGGGCGGGCAGCGGATGGTCGAGCAGCTCGCCCTCCACCGTGGTCACCGCGGCCCAGCCCAGGGCCTGCCGGCAATAGGCGCTCAAGGAGACCGGCGTGTGGGCGTTGCCGCCGGATCCGCCGCCGCCCCAGCTGCCGCCGGACATCACGCACCAGTTGCCCACGCCGCTGGAGCTGTAGTCCGTGTCGTATAGGTCGGGCAGGCCCAGCGCGTGGCCGAACTCGTGCACGTAGACGCCGATGGCCGACTGGCCCGTGCCCTGCAGCTCGGGCTGCATGGTGTAGTCGCTGATGGTGACGCCGTCCAGCTCCAGCTCCTGGCCCCACATGGCCCAGCGGTGGGACCAGATGTTGGACTGGTTGCCCTCTTCGGCGCCCTGGCCCGTGTGCACGACCAGCAGGGCGTCCACCACGCCGTCGCCGTTGTTGTCGTACTGGGAGTAGTCCACCTCGGCGTCCGCCGCCAGCACGGCTTCGCGCACCAGTTCCTGGGAGGGCGACCAGCCCTGGTTGTAGCCGTAGTAGTCGTGGGGATGCTCGGCCGTGTACCAGCCCAGCACGTCGCTCTGGGTGCTGAAGCGGTCGAAGGAGAGCGAGGTGTAGAAGTCATTGAAGGAGCCCGTGCCGTGCCAGCCGGACTGGTTCATCATCTGGTCGAAATTGGGCGCTTCCACCTGGGGCGTCTGGTCGGGGTAGCGGATCAGCAGCAGCAGCAGGCGCCACTGGCCTTCCACCCGCTCCCGCAGCTCCAGCCGGGCCCCGTCGCGCTGCTGGCGCAGGGCGCCCACGGTCTGACGCAGCCATTGCGGATCCGGCCGCAAGCCGCGCGCCGCCGGCGGCCCCGGGGCCCCCGGGCGATAGGCCTGGACGCCGGGCCTGAGGGAGCCGTCCGCCGCCGCCTCGGCGTAGCGCCAGGCCCCGCCGCGATCCTGGAGCAGCGTGTAGCCGTCCTCGGACTCAGCCCAATTGGCGAACTCGTCGCCCTGCAGGTGGAAGCGGAACTCCCGCCCCTGTGACTGCCCGCTGAGCCAGCCCGGACGGGCGGGAACGGCCAGGGCGGAAAGACTGCAACACAACACGAGGAACAGGGCGGACCAGCGCGGGCTCATGATTTCTCCCAGGATTGCTGCCTGAACCTAGAAAATGCAGGCTGGCTACTCAACGAGGCCGCTCTGGAAGCGGCGGCAGCGCGACCAGAGCCCAGCCGGTGGCCGGGACCAGAAACACTCCGCCCGCCAGCTCCACGCCCAGCCAGGAGCCCGCCTCCTCCCAGCCGGCCCGGTTCAGCCGGCAGTGGCCCTCCTGCAGAGGTTCGGGTTGCAGCCAGGCGCCGGCCTCCAGCGGCCCGGGCAGGGCGGCGGGCCGCCCCGCGCGCAGCAGGCAGCCTTCGCGATCCAGCAGGAGCCAGGGCAGGGTGTGCCGGCGCTCCAGCAGGTCCAGGTAGGGCGAGGCAGCGAATTCGCGCAGCACGGCCTCGGGGGGGCTGTCCTCCAGCAACACCTGCCGCCACTCGGCGTGGAAGGCCGCGGCGCGCTCCAGGAGCAGCAGGGCCTCGGCCAGCCGGGCGTCCGCCCTTTCCGGCTGGGCCCCCGGGGAGGGCGGGCCGGAGTCCGGGGCGGCCGGCCGGACGGGTTCGGGTAGGGGCAGGGCGAGCAGATGGCGCAAGCGGGCATTCTGGCGCTCCAGTTCGGCCACCAGTCGTCGATCCGTCTCGGCGGCGCGGACGGAATCCCCGGCGGCGGGCGGGGGGCTCGACTCCCGCTCGCGTAAGCGCCGCAGCGCCGCCAGCACGGCGTCCTCCGCCAGGGGCGGCGACGCGGCTTCGCCGGGCAGGACGGAGCGCAAGCGGGCCCGGGCGGGAAAGTCCCCCGGGCCGGACGGAATGGGCAGAGTGGGCCGCTGGCTATCCCTCATGTCGGGCGCTGAACTCGTTCGCTATTCTGTTTCCCGCAGAGTTTGTTCTGCATACGTCTGAACAAGTGAAGGGATTTCTCCACGAGTGGAACAGTAGGAAAGAGTTCAGAAGTTGTCAAGTCTCAAAGGTGAGCGGTTTGGGTTTGACCAGTTCTCTGATCTATAAGTTCATCAATGGTTTCCACCCGACAAGGCAGGAATGAACGATCGACCACTCGGGAAAGGGGTCGGTGGCGTGCCGAGTTTGGCACAACAGCCGGCGGTGCAGAGTCGGCAAGCTGAGGAGGGTCGCCCAGGACCCGCTGCCGGATCCCGGGCTCCAAGGGTCTACAACACCTTCTTCAGGCGGGCCATGAACAGGCGCTTGAGCAGTTCGCGCTCGTCCGGCACGTTCTCCAGGTCCACGTCCAGGGTCTGCATGAAATCAATCAGGCAGCGGAAGACGCTGTTCTTGGTGATCCGCTCGCGCTTGTCGCGGCGGTTGCGCATGATGGCCGCCACCGTCTCCTCCAGGTACTTGTGCTGGTCGGAGGAGATCAGGATGGAGAGCTTGGCCTCGTAGGTCTGGTACTTGGGGATGTGGTCCGGGGGCTTTTTCTCGGTCTTCAACCGGGACCGGACCAACTCGTTGGGATAGAAATTCATGCATCCTCCATGCGGATGCGATGCCATAGGCAAGCCGGATGCCAGAATGAGCGGCGGGGAGAAGTCCTTGAACGGCAACGGCTCCTCCGCCGGGCGGGCAGGACCTGCTGCAGAACTTTGGAATTTGTGGACTTCCTGAGGGCAAAAGCTGCCCGCCAGTAGGGAGCGGCTAGCTCTCTACGCGGACGGTGGTAGTGATTCCGCCCCGCGGCAGGAAGACCACCTGGACCTCCAGCCGACGCGGATCCAGCAGGGCTTTCAGATCGTCGTGCAGGCGGTTGGCCACGTTTTCGTGGAAGATCCCGGCCTCGCGGAAGGCCTGCAAATACTCCTTCAAGCTCTTCAGCTCGACGCAGAGCGCGCCCGGCACGTAGCGCACGCGCACGTGGGCGAAGTCCGGCTGGCCGGTCTTGGGGCAGCGGCAGGTGAATTCCGGCGACTCGATCTCGATCCAGTAGTCGCGGTCCGCGTACTGGTTGGGCCAGGCGGCGAGGGCGGGCAGGGCGAGATTGTCCCGCCCGGAGCGGGCGTGCTGATCCGTGTAGCCGCTGGACGAGGTCATGCGCGGTCTCCCGGTTGCAGGTCCTGCAGCAGGTCCAATTGGGCCACCAGCCGCTGCAGGGCGGTTTCGACTTTCAGGATGCGCGGCCCCAGGCTGAGCGGCTCGAAGCCGTGCCGCACCAGGGCTGCCACTTCGGCTTCCACCCAGCCGCCCTCGGGGCCGACGGCCAGACACCAGTCGGCGGGCGTCGGGGACAGCCCCGCCACACCGGGCCAGGGTCCAGGATGGGGCAGCAGGCGCCGGCCCCCGACGGGCAGCAGCGACTCCAGCTCCCCCTGCAGCAATTCGTGCAGGCGCGGGGCGACCCGCACGTCCGGCAGGCGCGTGACCTGGGCCTGCTCCAGCCCGAGGATCAGCTGCTCGCGCCACTCCCCGGCGCTGAGCAGCGGGCTGTGAAAATAGGATTTCTCCACCCGCGCGCTGCCCGTCAGGATCACGCGCTCCAGCCCGAGCTGGGGCGCCAGCTGCAGGATGCGACGCAGGGCCGGCGGCCGGGGCAGGGCCAGCAGCAGCACGCGACCCGGCGCGCGGGACGGCGGATCCGGCTCCTCCTCCGTCAGCCGCAGGTGGCAGGGCTGCTCCAGCTCCGGCTCCTCCTCCAGCACGGCCCAGCCGCGCGGGCCGTTCAGGCGGCCCACCCGCAGCCGGTCGCCGGCCCGGGCCTTGAGGATCTCCAGGATGTGGCGCAGGCGCCGATCCCCCGCCGGCAGCTCCAGCCGGCCGTCCGCCGACCGTTCGGCGCCGCGGTAGAGCAGCAGGTTCATGCGCCGCGGGCGCCGAACAGGCTCTGGTGCTGGCGCAGCAGGCAGTCGTTCATCACCACGGTCAGGCCGGCCGCCCGGGCTTCCAGCGCTGCGGCCACGTGGATGACGTGGTCCTGCAACCAGAGGCTGCGGGCACCCCGGCGCCGGGCGGCCTCCGCCAGCGGCGGCACCTCCTCGCTGCGCCGGAAGAGGCAGACCATGTCCAACTCGCCGGGCACGGAGTCCAGGTCGGGCCAGGCGGACTCGCCCAGCACCTGGCTGAGCAGCGGGTTGACGGGCTGGATCCGGTAGCCCGCGGCCTGCAGGTAGGCGGCCACGCGGTGGCTGGGGCGGGCCGGGTTGTCGCTCAGGCCCACCACGGCGATGCGGCGGGTGCGCTCGAGCAGGGCGCGGATCTCCTCCCGGCCGGGATTGCGAAAGGTCTCCATCATGTCTCCCCGGGTTGGCCCAGCGCCAGCCGGGCGGTCTCCTGGTCGACGAAATGCGGCAGGGTCAGCGTGAAGGTGGAACCGTACCCGGGTTCGCTCTCCAGGGTCAGGCGGCCCCCCAGCAGCTCGCCCAGCCGGCGGCTGATGGCCAGCCCCAGCCCGGTGCCCGAGGCGCTGCGCGCGCCCTCGGTCTGGCTGCTGCGCCGGAAGCGCTCGAAGATCTGCTCCTGTTCCGCCTGGGCCACGCCGATGCCCGTGTCCGTCACCGAGAGCAGCAGAGTGCCCGACTGCTGGCGCACGCCCAGGGTGATGCTCCCCTTGGCCGTGAATTTGATGGCGTTGCCCAGCAGGTTGATCAGCACCTGCTCGAGCTTGGCGCGGTCGCTCACCGTGCGCAGGCCAAGCAGGTCCGGCTCCGGCTGGAAGTGCAGCTCCAGGCCCTGCTCGCTCACCAGCGGCTCCACCTGGACCAGCACGTCGCGCAGCACCTGCACGACGTCCAGCTCCTCCAGCTCCACGCGCATGCGCCCGGCCTCCAGGCGCGAATAGTCCAGGATGTTGTTGATCAAGCGCAGCTGGTTCTGGGAGCTGCTCATCACGCGCTCCAGGCTCAGGCGCTGGCGGTCCGTCAGGTTGGACTCGCGCAGCACCATGCGCGTGTAGCCCTGGATGGCGTTGAGCGGGGTGCGCAGCTCGTGGCTGACCGAACTGAGGAACTCGTTCTTGGCGCGCTCCGCCTCCTCCACGCGGCGGCGGGCCGTCTCCTCCTCGCGCTCGGCCTGCTCGCGGATCCGCGCCATCTCGAAGCCCTGGACGATCAAGCGGTCGTCCTTTTCCAGGTGGTGGCGCCGCTCCTCGCGCAGCACCTGGCGCGCTTCCGCCGCCCAGAGCAAGGCGGCCAGGGCCGTGCCCAGTCCGGGCAGGTCGCGGAGCTCGCGCGCTCCATCCAGCCCCAGCAGCAGCCAGGCCGGGCGCGGCGCCCAGGCCGGCAGTGCGTGCAGGACCACGTGGGTGGCCCCGCGCATGCGCAGGCGGGCGGGCAACTCGGGGTGGGCCGGACCCAGATCCTCGGGGGCCAGGTGCAATCCGCCCGCGGTGCCCACCCGTTCGGCCATGCGAATCAGCCCGCTCTCCAGGGCTTCGGGCAGGGGATGCCCGTCCAGGAAGCGGTCGCGGTTCGGCCAGGTGGGCCCGGCCCCGCACAGATACCAGGCCGTCACGCAGCCGGGCAGGCTGTGGGCGTGCTCCAGCAGGGCGCGGATCGCCCGCGTGTCGTCCAGGTCCTCACGGGGATAGAGGTGGTCCAGGCAATCCAGGCGGGGCGCGTTTCCCGCGTCCCCGGCACCGGGCAGGGGCGGCATCCGGCCCTCCGACGGGGCCGACGCGGCGGCGGGGGCCGCCGTGGGTGCAGGGGTCGGGCGGGGCCGCAGCAGGCGGGACAGGTTCATCGGCGACTCATTCCCGCGGGGCGCCGCCCAGGCCCGGCACGTTGCGGGCCTGCAGACGCCGCACCGCGCCGGTCAGGCCGTCCAGCTGGCGCGAGAAGTCCGCCAGCCGCTCCCCCAGCGCCCCGTCGTCCATGCGCAACTCCTCCAGCCCGACCAGGCAATTGTCCACGTGGGGGATGAACCCGCTCAGCGCGGCTTCGCGCACCTGGCGGGCGGCGTCTAGGCTCTGGGTGAGCAGGTCGCTCATGCGCAGGCGCTGCAGGCGCACCCGGCTGCGCAGGCGCAGCAGCAACTCCTCTAGCCGGTAGGGGCGAGCCAACACGTCCTGCACGCCCAGCCGGATCAGACCCACGCCCGGCGTGCCCGACTCCAGGCCGCGCCCGGGAAGGAGGGCCAGCACGGGGGGCATCAGCAGCTGGGGGGCTTCCCAATGCTTGCGCAGGCGTTCCAACACGGGCAGGACCAGCTCGGGGCGGTCCGCCGCGCTGAGCAGCACCAGGTCCACCTCGGCCTCGCGGCCCGCCAGGGCCTCTTCCTCCAGCAGGATCACGCCCTGGCGCGCCAACTCGCGTTCGGCGCCGGAATCCCGCGCCGTGCCGGCCTCCGCGGGCAACACCAGCAGACGGGGATCGTCCGGATCCCGGCTGACCACGGGCTGGATGGATTCCTGGAGGTTGATGATCTGGGACCCGCAGGGATAGTCCTCCAGGGCCACGCGCTCCAATTGCTCCAGGCGCCGGGCCACGTCCCGGGTCTTGAGCAGGCAGTGGCGGATGCGCTCGATGCGCGAGTCGAAGCCCGCAGCCTCGAGCGCAGCCCGCTCCACCGTGGCCTGGAGCAGCTGCAGATATCCGCTGGCGCCGGCCAGGGGCTGGGCCAGCTCGTGGGCCGCCGCCCCCACCATGGCCACGCGGGAATGGGCCTCGGTGTGGGCGCGCCGGCGCTTCAGGTAGAAGCCGATGCGCAGCTGGACCTCCACCCGGGCGAAGACATCCTCGATGTCGAAGGGCTTGACCACGTAGTCGTCGGCCCGGGCCTGAAAGCCCTCCACCTTGTCCTCCAGCTCGCCCTTGGCGGTGAGCAGGATGATCGGCAGGTTTTCCAGGCCGGGCAGTTCGCGGATGGCCCGGGTGAGTCCGATGCCGTCCAGGTAGGGCATCATCACGTCCAGCAGGGCCAGGTCGGGCCGCTCGCCCGCCTGCAGCAGACGCAGGGCCTCGCGCCCGTCGCCGGCGGTGATTACCTGCAGCCCGCGGTCTTCCAGCTCGAAGCGCAGCAGATCCACGTTGAAAGGCTCGTCGTCCACCACCAGGACGCGCCAGGAGGCCCGCTCGCGGCTCTCCTGCTCCTGGGCGATCTCCCCCAACCGCGGCATGGCCTCGCTCATGGGCTCCTCCGAATGACCCGGACCGATTCGCGGGCCACGCGCAGTTCGGCGCGACCCGTCTCCGTGGGGAGATCCAGGGCGCGGCCGTCGCGCCAGACCAGCAGGTCCTCCAGCCGCTCGGCCTGCACTTCCAGTTCCAGCGAGCTGCTCAGCCGCAGGGTGGAATCCGCCGGCAGCGGCCCGGCGAAGAGCTCGCCCTCCTGGCTGCGGACGGTGAGCCGGGCCGGGCGTTTGAGACGCAGCTGGAGCTGGAAGGGGGCGAAGCCCTGCAGGGCGGGGGCGTCCGCGTCCAGCACGCTCTCCAGCGGGGCACCCTCCCCGCGCTCGTCCGCGTCCGGACCGCTGCCCAGCCAGATCAGGCCCCAAACCAGCAGGCCCAGCAGCGTGAGCAGCACGCCCCCGGCCAGGCCCTTGATCGAGGAGGGCACCACGCTCCAGATGGACGGCACCAGGGTCTCGCGACCGCGGGGCGCGTGCAGCGGCGCGGGGGCGGGTTCGGGCTCCGGTCGCCTGGCGGGAAAGGGAATGCGCGGCAGGACGGGGCGCGGGGCCGGCGCCTCCTCCGGCTGGGCCAGCGGCGGCGCCTGCCAGTTCAGCTCGTCGAAGCGCTTGAGGACTTTCTCGCGGACCATGCCCACGCACTCGGCATAGGCGGTGAGATAGCCGCGCAGGAAGGGGGCGGGAATCCGCTCCCAGGCGCCGTCCTCCAGGGCCCGCAGGAACTCGGGCGAGATGTGGGTCTCCTGGGCGACGTGATCCAGGCTCACGTGCTGGTACTCACGCGCCGCCTGCAGGTCGCGGACGAAGGACTGCTGTGCCGGTTTGCCGTCTTCCATGGGCCCAAAGTACCGATTCCGCCAGCGAAAATCAGGCGCGCGCCGGGCCTGGAGCGGGCGGATTCGCGCCCTGTGCCAGCGCCACCAGCTCCCGGCAGACCCGGGCCACGGGCAGGCCCATCACGTTGAAGTAGTCGCCGTCCAGCGCCGCCACCAGCAGGGCCCCGCCGTCCTGGATGCCATAGGCGCCGGCCTTGTCCAGCGGCTCGCCCGTGGCCACGTAGGCCGCGATCTGGGCCGGGCTGAGCTCGTGGAAGAGCACGCGCGTGGTCTCGTGCCCGACCCGCGTGGGCCAGCCACTCCAGGGCCCGGCGCCCTGCAGGGCCCAGCCCGTGTAGACGCGGTGCCAGCGCCCGGCCAGCCGGCGCAGCATCTCCCGCGCCTCGGCCGGGTCCCGGGGCTTGCCCAGCACGTCGTCCTCCAGCGCCACCACCGTGTCGGCGCTGAGCACCACGCCCCGGGCGCCCCGGGCGGCCACGGCCGCGCCCTTCTCCAGCGCCAGGCGCTCCACCAGTTCCGCCGGGCCCTCCCCCGGCCGGGGCTCCTCGTCCAGCTCCGCGTGGGCCACCTGAAAACTCAAGCCCACCCGGGTCAACAATTCGCGCCGGCGCGGCGAGGCCGAGGCCAACACCAGCGGCGGCAGGGTTTCCACAGCCTGCAGCCAGAACATCCGCACTCCTTGGTTGATTCGCTTCCGCGGCCCGTCCCGCCCGGGCCTACAGGCAGAGACCGGCCAGCGCGTAGAGGGCCAGGCCCGCCCCCAGCACGCCCTTGAGCCGAGCCGCCAGCCGGTGCAGCTCCGGGCCCGAATCCAGCCCGGCGCGCAGCATCCAGCGCAGCAGCAGCGGGGCCACGAACAGCGCGGCCAGGTGGGCCAGGCGCAGCGCCAGCGGATCCCGAGCCAGCAGCAGCGCCAGCAGGGGCGGCAGCAGGGTCAGCACGCTGAGCTGGGCCAGCAGGCGGCGCAGGGCCGGGGCCGGCACGCGCAGCACCCAGGTGCGGCGGCCGGCGGCCAGATCACCGGGCCGGTCCTCCAGGTCCTTCACCAGTTCACGCAAGAGGTGCAGGAGTCCGGCCAGCAGCGCGGGCGCCAGCAGGCGCCCGGAATGGAGCGCGGCCCCGCCCGCCGCCAGCCCGCCGAAGGCCACGGCCGCGCCGGCCAGGCCCGCCACCACCAGATTGCCAGCCAAGCCGGCCTGCTTGCCGCGCAGCGCGTACCAGCGCAGCGCCGCCTGGCAGGCCAGCACGAACAGGAAGGGCCCCGTCCCAAGGCCCAGCCCCGCGCCCAATCCGCCGAGGGAGAGCAGGGCCGCCGCCCGGCGGGCCAGGGCCGGACTCAGGCGACCGGAGACCAGCGGCCGCCCGGGGCGGTTGAGCGCGTCCTCGGCCTGGTCGGCCAAATCGTTCCAGAGATTGCCCGCCGCCAGGCTGAGGGCCGTGGCCAGGCCGGCCAGGGCCAGCCAGGGCTCGACCAGCACGGCGGGGCCGCCGGCCAGCAGCGCGCCCAGCCCGCTGGAGAGCGCCCCCAGCACGACGTTGAGCGGACGGCAGGCTTCCAGCAGCGCCGCCAGACGGGTGGAAGGGGCGGACGAGACCATGGGCTCTCCCTGGGTGTGGCCGCGCGGACGCGGCAGGTCGTCAGAAACGGGTCACCACGCGCACGTGCAGCAGGCCCTCCCGCCAGCGCTGGCCGGGCTGCAGGGCGTATTGCAGGTCCAGCTGCCCCTGGCGCACGGGCAGCACCAGCGCGGCGCCGCGCCCCTGGCCCGTGTGGGCCTGGTCCGCCGCGTCCCGCCAGAGCAGCCCGTCCCAGAACAGGGCGGTGCGGGCGGCGGGCCCCAGCAGGTAGCGCCATTCCAGCTGCCCCAGGCCCCACTGGCGGGCCCGGATGCTCTCTTCGCGCCAGCCCCGCGGACCATCCTGGCCGCCCAGTCGGAACTCGTCCTCCACGCCCGGGGCCTGGCCTTGGAAGCGGCCGGCCCCGGCTCCCAGCGCCAACACCTGGCTGCGGCCCAGCGGCAGCCAGACCCAGGCTAGGAGCCGCTGCCGGCGCAGGTCGGAGTCGCGACCCCGGGCGGGCAGGCCCCACAGGGTCGAGAGGCGGCGCTGAATCCAGCTCTCCTCCAGCTCGGCCCGCCAGCCGCGGCGCGGATTGCGCGGATCGTCGCGCTGGTCCAGGCTCAGCCCCAGGCGGGCCCGGCGCGCCTGGCTGGCGTCCACGCCCGCCAACCAGTAGCCGTTGAGGCTGTCCGGCGCCAGATCCTGCAGGCCCAGCCCGGCCTCCAGGCGCCAACCGGGGACGGGTTCCCAGCCCGCCTCCACGCCCAGTTCCAGCTCCACCCAGGTGGAGTCCTGCACGCGCTGCCGGATCTGCAGGCCGGCGTCCAGGGGCCAGCGCAGCAGGAAGGGCTCGCGGTACTCGAGCAGCAGCTCCTGGGAGACGCCCTCGGGCCGGCTGGCCAGCACGTGCAGCTCGCGGCCAGTGCCCGCCAGGTTGGCCAGGGTCAGGTCCAGGTGATAGGCCAACCGCCCGCTGCCGCCGTCGCGGCCGGGCAGCCAGCCCAGCAGCCCGTCGAAGCGGTAGGCGGGCAGTTCCTCGGCCCGCAGCCACCAGGCCAGGCCCTCCGGGGTCCGGCCCAGCGCCGGGCCCTCCAGTCGCGCGAACCAGCCCGTGGCCAACAGGCGGCGCCGGGCGTCCTCCACCCGGCGGGGATCCCAGGCTGCCCCCGCGGGCAGACGCGCCAGCCGTTCGAAGGTGGCGGGGCGGGTCAGGCCGCGCTCCAGCACCACCAGCCGGCCGGGGCGCACGGTGTCGGCGTCGCTGACGTGGCCGCGCAAGTGCAGGGCCAACCGCTCGCTGGGCGGGTGGCCGGCCACGGGCTGCAGGGTCAACTCGTCCAGCACCAGCGTGGCCAGCGGCCGGCCCTGGGCGTCCAGCCGGCCCAGCCAGGCCCGCAATCCCTCCTGCAGCCGACCCTGGCTCAGGGTGCGGCCGGCCGGCAACTCCTGGGCGGGGTCCGGCGCGCCGGGCAGGGGCGGCTCCAGCTCCAGCCGGCCCATCACCAGCCGCGGACCCTCGCGGATCAGCAGGCTGTCCAGCCGCCAGCTGCGACCCTGCGGCGCGCCGCAGGCCGTGGCCTCGGCCAGCGGATGTCCCAACTCCTCGTAGAGGCCGGCCAGGCTGTCCAGTCGTTGGCTCCACGTCTGACGGTCCACGCGGCCCGTGCCCAGGGCCCGCCGCACGCGCAGCGTGCTGAGCAGGCGCTGGCCGCGCACGGGCAGCTCGGCGCGGATCCAGACGCTGTCCGGTTCCGCCGGGGCGCCCGCCGAGGTGGATTGGGCCCAGCCGGCAGCCCCGGGAAGAACGATCCCGAACCACAGGCAAAGGCCCCAGCGGAGCCATGGCTGCAGGCCCGGCCGCATCAAAAGAAGCTCTGAACTTGGAGACGCCCGGTGTGGAGGGCGCGCCGCCCGGGCAGCGCGTCCAGCTGCCAGGAGAGCGTCAGGCGCGTTTGTTTGCCCACCTGAAGGCGGCCTTCCAGCGAGGCGCGCCAGGTGCGGCCGACGCGTGCGCCGCCCAGCAGTTCGAAGGGCACGACACGCGTGGCCGACCAGGCCTGCTGCCAGGCCACCCGGGCCGAGGCGCTGCCGCGCTTGCCCAGCCGGGCGTCCAGCGCCGGTTCCAGGCGCAGGCGGCGGCCCGTGATCCCGGCCACCTGTTCGCGGGCCGTCTCGCCCTCCAGCAGGGCGCGGCCCAGCCAGCCGGGGCTCAGTTCGCGCGAGAGTTCCCAGTCGCCGCTCCAGGCTCGCACCCGGCGTTCGTCCTGGGACTGGCCGGGCATGCGGGTCTCCTGCAGGCGCCAGCCCAGCTGGAGCGCGCTGCGCCACCCGCCCCAGCGATCCTGCAGGCGCAGGCCGGTCTGACGCAGCCAGCCGCGCCGCACGCTGCCCGAAACCGGCCGCTCCAGGTCGCGCTCCTCCGTCCAGCGCAGGCGCCAGCGGCGCTGGGAGGCCCAGCCCAGCCGGTCCTCCGCCAATTCCAGCTCGCTGCGGGCCTGCACGCGCGCGCTGCGGGTGGAATCCGTCAGGAAGGCCGCGGGCTGCAGCAGGTAGAGGCGGGCGGGATCCGCAAGCCGGCTGAGTTCCTCCGCCAGCAGGTGGTGGTCGCCGGACCAGGCGCCGCGCTCCCAGCGCAGGTCGCCCTCCAGCAGCAGGCGGGCCGCCCGCTGCTGGCGTCCGGTCTCGTAGGGCAGGGCCACGTAGTCGCCGTCGGGATCGGGCACGAAGATCTCGGGGTTGAGGGGATCACGGCTGTACTCGCCCTGCAGGCTGTCCACCCGCAGGTACTGGATGATCCGCTCCGCCGCGAGGCTGTTCTCGGCCTGGTAGCGCAGGGACCAGGCCCCGCGCGCGCCCTGGCCGCGCAGGTTCAGCAGGGCCACGTCGCGCACCTGGTCGGTGGAGTCGGGGCCCTGGTAGTCCACGCGGCGGTGCGTCCAGTCCAGCTCGCCCTGCCAGGCGCCGCTGCGGCGCAGGCGCGTGCGCCACTGGTCGGCCTGGCTGAGCCGGCTCCATTGCCCGCCCGCCGCCCGGTCGTTCACGCGGCGCAGGCGCTCCAGCGAGGCCTCCCCGCCCCCCAGCCGCTGTTCCAGGCGCAGCAGGCCCTGCCGCCAGAGGGCGCCCTCCTCCAGGGCCGGGCTGCGGCGGCGGCGCTCAGTCTCCCAGGCTCCGGTCAGCAGGCGACTGGCGCCCGTCCAGCCCTGCTCCAGGCGCAAGGCCTCCAGCCGGTCCAGGCTGGCGCCGCTGCGCCGGCGGACGCGGCCCTCGCCGTCCAGGAAGATGCCGCGAGCCGGCCGGTAGCGCCAGCGAGCCTCCGCCAGCCGGCTGGACTCCCCGGCCCGGCTGAGCCAGGATCCCCGGCCCTGCACCCAGAGCGAGTCCCCGCCCCGGAAGCCCAGGCCCAGATCCTGCCGGCGCAGCCCGCCCGAGCGGGCAAGGCCGTAGAGGCGCTCGAACTCCACCTCGTCGGCCTGCTGGAGGGGGACGAAGTCCGCCTGCTCGCTCAGCGCCAGTCCGTCCAGCTCCAGCCGGCCACGGGGCCGGGCGGAGGGCCAGGGCCCGCTGGACCAGCGCAGTCCCGCCCGCAGCGCAGCGCCCTGGTTGTCGCGGTCATCCCGGTCGGAGAACAGATTGAGGTCCTGGCGGGAGAGCGCGGCCTCGGCGTTCAGCTCGAGCCGGCCCGCGCGCCAGGCCAGCACGCCGTCCAGCAGGTCGCTGGCCGTGGGGGCCGCCAGGGGAATCAGCGGCGCCCAGGCGCCGGCGCCCGCACCCTCGTAGCGATACCAGAGGCGGCCGCTGGAGCTGAACTGCCGCGAGTAGTCGCCCATGAGCGCGCCGCCAGCGTCCCGGCCCAGGTCGCTGAAGCGCAGGTCATAGCGGAAGCGCTCGTCCCCGGTGGGCTCCTCGATCCACTCGAAGTGCCCCCACTGGCCGGCCAGGCTGTCCACCAGCCGGTAGGAGCCGGTACCGGGCTCGACTTCGCGCACGCCGCTGCCCCAGGCGGCCACGGCGCTCTGTCCATCGCCGGCCTCCGCCAGCAGGTTGCGATCCGCCTCGTCCAGGAACACGTCCAGCGGGCGGTCCGCGTCGTCGCGCTCCCCGGCCAGACCCAGTCGCAGGTTGAGCCCCGGGGCCAGCGGAGCCTGGGCCAGGAAGCCGTAGAGGCTGCGGGCGTAGACCCGCTCCGAGTACTGGAACTCCACCTGGATCCGGCTCTCCGCCGTGATGGGGCGGCGGGCCGTGAACAGCAGCTGGGCCAGGCTGTAGTCCATCACGTAGTCGCGCTCCTCGCCGCGGCCGAGCTCCACGCCGTCCAGCCAGACCCGCTCGCTGCCGGCCAGGACCAGGATCTGGTCGCCGCCCTGTTCCGTGCGCAGCTGGTAGGGCCCCTGCACGCCCTCCTGTCCACTTAGTTCCTGGCGCCGGAAGCGGCCCCGGGCGCCGGCCAGGTGGGCCACGAGCCGCGCGCGGCCGTCGTCGTAGCCGGCCTGCACGCCGTCCACCGTGCGCTTGAGCTGGAGATACTGGCCGCCCTGCAGATCCAGGTCGATGTCGCCCAGTTGGGCGCGCCAGCGCGGGCTGCGCACCTGGACGTGGATGCGGTCGATCTCCTCGAGGTTCTGGCTGCGGCCCTCGGGCTGCAGCGGCGTGTTGCGGTCGGACAGGAAGGCCTCCACCTCCACGTCGGGACCGATCTGGCCCTCCACCTGGAGGCGCAGACCCGATTCCATCCCCACCTGGCCGCCACTGCCCACCCGCACGCCGCGCAAAAACGAGCCGCTGGTGCGCAACTGGGAGCCCGTCTCCTCGGTCCGCTGCGCCAGCGTAGCCCCGGCCAGACTGTCCCGGGCCAGCGAATCGCCGCGGCTGCCGCTGAGCAGCCAGGGCAGATCGGCGCGCCGCTGGAGGGCCAGGCTGGCGGGCAGGTCCAGCCGCAGCACGTGGTAACGGATGCGCGCCGGCCGGCCCAGCCAGCGGGGCTGCAGCACGGTCAGGCGGCCGCGCACGGTGTCCACGCGGTAGTCCAGCTCCGGACGCAGACGCTGGCCGTCGACGGAGAGCTGCAGGCTGCCGGGCTCCAGCGGCGCGTCCGGCAGCTGGAGCTCGGCTTCCAGCGGGCCCTGCCAGAGCCGCCCGGGGCTCAGGTCCAGCCCGGCCTCCTGCCCCGCCGCGCACAGCACGCCCAGCAGCAGGCCGCAGGCCAGCAGACAGCAGCGAAGCCGGTGCGCGCGCTTCAAGGGCCGGGTTCCAGAGCGGGTAGCAGCAGGGCCGGGGCCCCGCTGCGGCTGAGCAGCAGGCGGGGCGCGGACTGGTCGTCCCGGGCGGGCAGCAGCAGGAAGTCCCGCAGGGGGTGGGGATCGGGCGGCAGGGCGAAGCGGGCCAGCAGCCGGCGGGCGGGATCCGGCAGGCTGCCCAGGCCGGCGGCGCCGGGCCACTCCTCCAAGTCTAACTCGCCGTGGCGCTCGGACAAAATCCACAGGCCACCCGCCGGCGTGCGGTGCAGGGCCCGCAGGCTGGAGTCGGCGCGCGACTCCCACCAGCCCCCTTCGCTGTCGCCCAGCCAGAGGCGGGCCCGGGGCGGCGACTCCAGCAGAAAGACGCGCTCGCCCACCACCTCCAGGGCCGCCAGTTCCAGTCGTCCCGCACGCGAGTAGTCCAGCAACACGCTCCAGTCCCCGCCCGGCGGACGCGCCACCACGGTTCCGGCCCGCGTGTCGGCCAGCACCAGCGTGCGACCGGCGCTCAGGCCCAGGCGGTCCGGCCGGACGAAGGACTCGAGCCTGGGTAGCGTCTCCCGACCCTGGGGCGTGAACTCGCGCGAGAACTGCTGCAGGCTGCGCCGCCCGGCGTCCAGCACGAGGATCTGCAGTCCCAGCCGGGCCTCGACCTCGGCGGGCTGCTCCACGGCCTCCGGGCCGCCGCCGGGCGCGCTGACCACCAGGGGCGGGGCCAACTGCGCGCCGCTGTCCAGGGCGCTCTCCTCCCAGAGCAGCAGACGACCCGTGGCCGGTTCCACGGCCAGCAGGCGGCCGGAGCCCAGGCTCTCCAGAGCGCCCAGCTCGGGCAGGCCGGCCCGGACGGAGGTCCAGCCCAGCAGGAGGATCCAAAACAGGCAGCGCGGCATGCGGCCAATGTACGATGCACCAAGCTGCCGAAGCCCTTTCCAGAGGCCTGTCTTGCACTTTGGCGGACGATGGGCTACCTTGCACGCCGTGTCGCACAGAGGCGACAGGGGTCGCCCTTCGGGGCGATTCGTGTGTCGGGGCAGTAGCTCAGTTTGGTAGAGCACCACGTTCGCAATGTGGGGGTCGTGGGTTCGAGCCCCATCTGCTCCATTCCCACGGGCCCAGGTCGACCTGGGCCTTCTTTTTGATCGGCCGGTCCGCGGCCGCCCGACCTCCCGCCAATCCCTGTGGAGTTGACATGGACGCCTACACGCGGCTGGCCCAGGGCCGGCACCACGATCCCTTCGAGTTCCTGGGTCTGCATCCCGAGGGACCGGGCTGGCGCCTGCGGGCCTGGCTGCCGGAGGGTCGGCGCGTGCAGCTCCAGTTGCCCGGCGAGCCGCTGCGCGTGCTGGAGCAGGTCAAGCCCGGCCTGTTCGAACTCCTGCTGGAGCGCCGGCCGGCGCCCGCCGAGATCCTCCTCTCCTGCCTGCACGAGAGCGGAGCCGCCTGGGAAGAAGGCTGCGCCTGGGTCTTCCCGCCGCTGTTGGGCGAGTTGGACCTGCACCTGATCCACGAGGGCAGCCATCAGGAATTGTGGAAGGTCCTGGGCGCGCGCGTGCGCGACGTGGAGGGCGTGACGGGCGTGCACTTCGCCATCTGGGCGCCCGGGGCCAAGCGGGTCTCGGTGGTGGGCGACTTCAATCAGTGGGACGGCCGCCGGCACCCCTGCCGCAACCGCGGGACCAGCGGCGTTTGGGAGCTCTTCGTGCCGGGGCTGGCTGCGGGCGAGCGCTACAAGTACGAGCTGCTGACCGCCGCGGGCGCGGTCGTGTTGAAGGCCGATCCGCTGGGCCGCCAGGCCGAGCTGCGGCCGGGCACGGCTTCCGTGGTGCCGGACTCCAGCCCCTATGCCTGGGCCGACGCGACCTGGATGGCCGCCCGCCAGGAGCAGCCCCAGCTGGAGCGACCGTTGAGCGTCTACGAGCTGCACACGGGTTCCTGGCGCAAACCCTGGGATTCGCGACCCTTCCACAGCTGGGCCGAACTGGCCGATCAGCTGATCCCCTACCTGCTCGAGCAAGGCTTCACGCACGTCGAGCTGCTGCCCGTGATGGAACATCCGCTGGACGCCTCGTGGGGTTATCAGGTGCTGGGCTACTTCGCGCCCACCGCCCGCCACGGCTCGCCGCACGACTTCCGGGCCTTCGTGGACCGCCTGCACCAGGCCGGGCTGGGCGTGATCCTGGACTGGGTGCCCGCGCATTTTCCCAAGGACGGCCACGGCCTGGCCCGGCTGGACGGCACGGCGCTCTACGAGCATGCGGATCCGCGCCAGGGCGAGCACCCGGACTGGGGCACGCTGGTCTTCAACTTCGGGCGCCGCGAGGTGCGCAATTTCCTCTTGGCCAACGCGCTCTACTGGGTGGAGGAGTTCCACGCCGACGGCCTGCGCATCGACGCCGTGGCCTCCATGCTCTATCTGGACTACAGCCGGCGCGACGGGGCCTGGGTGCCCAACCGCCACGGCGGACGCGAGAACCTGGAGGCCATCGAGTTCCTCCAGCAGCTGAACCAGCTGTTGTTCGCCCGCTTCCCGGGCCTGTTGTCCATCGCCGAGGAGAGCACCAGCTGGCCCATGGTCAGTCGCCCCGTCCACCTGGGCGGGCTGGGCTTCAACCTGAAGTGGAACATGGGCTGGATGAACGACACCCTGAGCTACTTCGAGCTGGATCCCGTCCACCGGCGCTGGCATCACAACCTGCTCACCTTCTCCCTGGTGTACGCCTGGCACGAGAACTTCGTGCTGGTGCTCAGCCACGACGAGGTCGTGCACGGCAAGGGCAGCCTGCTGGGCAAGATGCCCGGCGATCCCTGGCAGCAGCGGGCCAACCTGCGCCTGCTGCTGGGCTGGCTCTGGTGCCACCCGGGACGCAAGCTGCTGTTCATGGGCTGCGAGTGGGGCCAGCTGGCGGAGTGGGATTCCGCCGCCCAGCTGGACTGGCCGGCCTTGGCGGATCCGGGACACGCCGGCCTGCAGCAGCTGGTGCGCGAGCTGAACCGCCTGCTAACCACCGAACCGGCGCTGCACGAGCTGGACTTCCAGTCCGCAGGCTTCGAATGGGTCAACGTGCACGACGCCGAGCACAGCGTGTTCAGCTTCCTGCGCAAAGGCCGGCGGCCGGAGGATGACGTGCTGGTGGTGGCCAACGCCACGCCCGTGCCCCGGCCGGGCTACCGGGTGGGAGTGCCGGCTGCGGGCCGCTGGCTGGAGCTGCTCAACAGCGACGCGGCCTGTTTCGGCGGCGCCAATCTGGGCAATTCCGGGGCCGCGGACAGCCAGCCGGTGGGCTGGGACGGCCGCGAGCACAGCCTGCTGCTCACGCTGCCGCCGCTGGGGCTGTTGCTGTTCCGGCGCGAGTTGGAGGCCTGAGCCACCCCGCCGCGGAAATTCGGCATTTTTCCGCGGGGAATGCCGGCCCCGGGCTGAAGTCGGTGGGCCGGGTTGCCGATCTCCAAGGGCAGGTAGCAGCCCCTGGAGGTCCCCGTGAGAATCCCTGACGAATTCGCCCAATACAGGAACCGTATCCGCAATTCCACGCTCTGGAACCTGCGGCTGGAAGACATGGACCGGGAGGAACTCCTGGCCGTGATCGGCTACCTCTGCGACCGGGCGGCCCGCAGCACGCTGCACCTGATGCCGCCGGAAGTCATCCGGCCGCGGGTCAAGGCCCGCGTCAGCCCGCGCCAGGCCTGAGTTCCTAGGGCAGCAGCGGGGCGATGTCCCGGAGGATCTGATCCTCCAGGGCGGCCATCACGCGGCGCGTCAGCGGCCCGGGCACGTCGTCGAAGTCCCGGGCCCCGATGCGGGTCAGCGGCCGCACGCCCACCACGCTGTTGGTCAGAAAGGCCTCCTCCGCCCGCTCCAGATCCTCGACCTTGAGCACGTCGGCCCGCACGGGCAGCCGCCCGTTGGCCAGCACGCGCCCGCGGATGATCCCCGGCAGAATCCCCAGCTCGCGCGGCGGCGTGACCACCCGCCCTTCCAGCACCAGGAACAGATTGCTCACCGTGCCTTCCAGCAGGCGGTCCTGCTCGTCGGCCACCAGCACCTCGCGGTCGTCCGGCTGATGGGGATGGAGCCAGAGGTGGCTCTCCACCGAGCCCCCGGGGTCCCAGTGGCGGAACAGACGGTAGAAGAGCCGGTTGCCCGTCTTGTGGCGCGCCAGCGGATCCAGGTGGCGGTTGTTGACCCGGGCCAGGCCGGCGGCGCAGGGCGCGCGGTCCTCCAGCCCGGCCACCTGGATCAGCACGTGTTCGGGTGGCGCCTGCTCCGCGCTGACCGGCACCAGGTCGTGGTCCGCCTGCAGCTCCTGGCTGGAGCCCGGCAGGCCGTGGCCGCGGAAAAGCGTGATGCGCAGTCGGCCGTGCTCCAGCAGGTTGCCGGTGAGCAGGTTGTCGATGGCCACGCGCATGCGCCCTTCCTTGAGACGCGTGGCGTAGCCCAGGGCCGCGGCGCTGAAGTTCAGCCGCTCCAGGTGCGCGCCCAGGAAGACGGGCACGGTCTCCACCACGGGCAACGTCTCGAAGAGGCTGTCGCCGTAGAGCAGGGCCGGGCTGAGGGCGCTGACCGTCACCTCACTCTGGCGCCGGATGCGAAAATCGAGCATGCAGTAGCGGATGCTCATCAGCGGCCACCCCTCACGGTTTGCTCCTCACCCAGCGCGTCCAGCAGCCGGTCCAGCTGCCGGGGCAGATCCTCGCCGGCCGGCAGCTCCACCCGCCGTCCCGCCTGGAGGTAGAAATCCCGGCGGTGGACCCAGAGTTCGCGCAGCGCCGACGCGCGCCGCTCCTCCGGCAGGGCGGTCACCAGGGGCCGCTGTCGATCCCCCTGGAGGCGGGCCAGCAGCAGGTCCAGCGGCGGGTCCAGGAAGAGGACCGGACCGGCGGCGCGCAGTTCCTCCACGCCGCCCGGCTGACAGGGCAGGCCGCCGCCCACGGCCAGCACGCCGGAGAATTCGCGGACCTGCTCGTGCCAGGCGCTGCGTTCCAGGCGGCGGAAGCCCTCCTCTCCTTCTTGTTCGAAGAGCCAGGCTAGGCTCCGGCCCGCGCGGGCCTCCACGCACGCGTCCAGGTCACGGAAGGGCTGGTTCAGGCAGAGGGCCATTAGGGGCCCCAGGGTGGACTTTCCGCAGGCCATGAAGCCCACCAGCGTGATCAGCATGTGCCCGGTCCGAGGATGCGCTCCCAGCGCTCGTCGCGGCGGGCGTAGCGGTGCTGGGTTTCCTCCCACGTGTCCGCGCCGAAGGTCTCCAGCACGGCTCGGGCCAGCTCCCAGGCCAGGACGTGCTCGGCCACCACCGCCAGGGCGGGCAGGGCGCAGACGTCGCTGCGCTCGCGGTGGGCCGAACAGGCTTCGAGGCTGGTCAGGTTGACGCTGGGCAGCGGGCGACGCAACGTGGACAGGGGTTTCATGGCCAGGCGCAGCCAGAGGGTCTCCCCCGTGCTCATCCCGCCATCCAAACCGCCGTGCCGGTTACCCTGCCGGGAAAGCGGCGGCGTCCCGGCCGCGGGCCGCAGGGGATCCAGCGCCGCCTGCCCACCCAGGGCGGACTGGGCGAAGGCATCCCCCAGTTCCAGGCCCTTCACCGCGGGCAGGCTGAGCAGGGCCGCGCCTAGTCGGCCGTCCAGCCGGCGCTCCCAGTGCACGTGGCTGCCCAGGCCGGCCGGCAGGCCCGTCGCGCGCAGCTCCACCACTCCGCCCAGGGTGTCGCCCGCCGCGTGGGCGGCATCGATGACGCGGATCATCTCCGCCTCCGCGTCGGGGTCCAGGCAGCGCACCGGGCTGGCGTCCGCCCGGCGGACCAGCTCGCGCGGATCCTCCTCGAACCCGGGCCGCGCCCCAGCCACCACTCCGCCCAGCGCGTGCACGAAGCCCGCCACGCAGATGCCCATGGGCTCCAACAGCTGGAGGGCCACGGCGCCGGCCAGGACGCGGTTGACAGTCTCGCGCGCGCTGGCCCGCTCCAGCACGTTACGCAGGTCGCGGTGGCCGTACTTCAGCGCGCCGGGCAGGTCGGCGTGCCCGGGTCGGGGCACCCGCACCTCCACGCCGGCGCCCGGGCCGTCCACGGGTTCGGCCTGCATGGCCTGGGCCCAGTTGGCGTGGTCGCGGTTGCGCACCAGCAGGTGCAGGGGGCTGCCCAAGGTCAGGCCGTGCCGCAGGCCGGCCAGGATCTCCACCTGATCCTGCTCGATGGCCATCCGGCCACCCCGGCCGTGGCCCTGCTGGCGGCGGTGCAGCTCATGATCGATGCGGGCCGCGCCCAGCGGCAGACCGGCGGGAAGTCCTTCCAGGATGATGCCCATGGCGGGACCGTGGGATTCGCCGGCGGAAAGCCACTTCATGAAGCTTGCCTGTTTTCTGATTTGGCGGGATTCCCTCCCACCACCCCCCACCCACCCGGGGCACGCCAGGCAGGCTCAAAAGATCCCGTATGAAGCACCGGTTCCGCGCCGAACAGGAAACACAGTCTGAAACCCCGGGCACTCGGGGCCGAGGGTCGCACGTGCGAATCGCGGCCGTCCAGATCCTTGGGCATGAACTCAAGCATGCGCAGCGTCCGGGCGCGGCGCGCCGGCCGGATCCAATTCCAACTCCCGCCAGAGCACGTCTTCGGCAAAGGGCCGGCCCGTCCAGGCCTCGAAGGCCCGCCGGGCCTGGGCCGTCAGCATCTCCAGGCCCTCCACCACCCCGGCGCCGCGTTCCCGGGCCGCGCGCACAAACGGCGTCGCGCGCGGTTGGTAGACCAGGTCGTAGCAGGTGGAGTCCGGCTGGATCCACTCCACCGGGCAGGGCAATTCGTCCGGAAACAGACCCGCCGTGCCCAGCGGCGTGGCGTTCACCAGCAGGTCGGCCCTCCCGGGCAGCGAATCCTCCCAGCCCAGGGCGTGCCAGCGGCGCGGCTCCAGCCCGAATTCGTCCACCAGCAGTTGGGCGGCTTCCCGTCGCCGGCCGCGCACCCAGACTTCCTCCACGAAGGGCATGGAGGCCAGCACGTGCAGCACGGCCCGCGCGGCCCCGCCCGTGCCCACCACCAGCACGCGCCGGAAGGCCAGCCGGCGCCGGGCCAGCGGACGCAGGAAGCCCTCGGCGTCGCTGTTCTCGCCGATCCAGCCCTCGTCCGCCCGCAGCAGCAGGTTGACCCCGCCGATGGAGATGGCGTCCGGGCTCTGACCCAGCAGGTGGTCGCCCACCCGGGTCTTCCAGGGCATGGTGACGGAGAAGCCCTGCCAGCGCTCCTGGTGCAGGCGGCGCAGCGCGCCGGGGAGTTCCGACGCTTCAGCCAGTTCCACCAGTTCGAACTGCAGCTCCACTCCGGCCAGCTCGGCGGCACGGCGGTGCAGGAAGGGCGAGAGGCTTCCCTGCAGCCGGCGCCCGATCAGGCCCACGCGGAGCGGGCCTCGCAGCTGCGTCGGGGGGGAGACCGGACGGGGAAAGTACTCGGGCATGAGGGCGATCCTCCAACGCGGGACCGGCCCGCCAGGGATTCAATCCAGCAGGGTTCGCAGATCCTCGAGAAAGGCGGGATGGCTGACGGCGGCGGACTCCAGTCCCAGGATCTCGCTCTCGCCGTCGGCGGCCAGCGCCAGCACGGCGGCGGCCATGGCCAGCCGATGATCCCCGCGCGCGTCGTACCGGGCCGCGCGGATGACCGCGGGCGCCTCCAGCCGGAAGCCGTCGGCGCGCTCCTCCACCTGGCCGCCGAAAGCCCGCAGCAGCTCCACCAGCCCGTGCAGGCGGTCGCTCTCCTTCAGGCGCAGTTCGGCCGCGTCGGAGACGTCGAAGGGCGTGTCCGAGCGCATGGCGGCCACGGCCAGGGCGGGAATCTCGTCGATCAGGCGCGGCAGACGGCGGCCGGAGAGCGGCCGGGCGCTCAGGGGCAGACCGGCCCGCACGCGCAGGTTGGCCACGGGTTCGGCGATGGGGCACTGCTCGCCGGGGTTGCAGCCCTCCAGCCCGCAGAAAGTGGGGCCGCAGAAGCCTTCGCCGGGGATCTCCTCCAGCTCCAGCAAAGCGCCCCACTCCTGCAACTCATCCAGGTAGTCGCGCCGGAAGGGGTTGACCAGCAACTCGGGCAGGACCAGTTCGCCCTCGTCCAGCAGCAGCGTGGCCACCACGTAGAACGCGGCCGTGCTGGGATCCGCGGGCAGACGGATGTCGCTCCAGGGCTGGCGCGGCAGGTCCCGCCCGCTGACGATCCACTCGCGCACGATGCCCGCGCGCCCCTGGCTGGCGAAGTCCACCACCTCGGAATTCAAGCCCAGCAGCCGCTCCGTGTGGTCCCGGCAGGGCAGGGATTCGCGCACCCGGGTTTCGCCGGAGGCCAGCAGGCCGGCCAGCAGGACGGCGCTCTTCAGTTGGGCACTGGGCACGGGCAAGTCGAAGCGGATTCCCTCCAGGCGGGCGCCGCGCACGCGCAGCGGCAGACCGTCGCCCGCCAGGTCGATCCGGGCGCCCATGCGCCGCAGCGGTTCGGCCACCCGGGCCATGGGCCGGCGCGCGAGGGATTCGTCGCCGCGCAGCTCCACGTCCAGGCTGCTGCCGGCCAAGAGGCCCAGTAACAGGCGCGCCGTGGTTCCGCTGTTGCCGCAGTCGATGGCGGAGGTGGGCTGGCGCCAGCCCTCCAGCCCGGGGCTGTCCAGCCAGACCCGGCCGTCCGCGCGGGAGACGCCCACACCCAGAGCCGCCACGGCGTCCAGGCTGGCACGGATGTCCAGGCTCTCCGGCAGGTTCAACAGGCCGCTGCGCCCCTCCACCAGGGCGGCGCGCAGGATGTGGCGATGACTGAGGGATTTGTCGCCCGGCAGGTGCAGGCTGCCCTGCAGGCGTCGGGCAGGCGAGATGAGCATGGGTCCTTTCCGGGACCGGCCGCGTCGCGGCTCAGGCGTCCCCGAAGTACTTGTCGATCTTCAGCACCTGGTAGCGCTTGACGCCGGCGGGGACCTCAATCTCGGCCACCTCGCCGATCTTCTTGCCGATCAATCCCTTGGCAATTGGGCTCCCCACGGAGATCCGGCCGCTGGCAAAGTCCATCTGCTCGGGCTCCACCAGCTTGAAGATCACCTCGCGCTTGAGGTTCAAGTCCATCAGCGTGACTTCGGTGAAGGCGCGCACGCTGGAGGCGTCGATCTCGTCCTCGTCCACGATGCGACAGTCGGCCAGCCGCTCCTCCAGCTTGGCCACTTTGTACATCAGCATGCTGAGTTCCTCGCGCGCGGCGTGATACTCAGCATTCTCGGACAAGTCCCCCAGGTCGCGCGCGGCGGAAATGCGGTCGCGGATGGCCAGCTGCTCCACTTCCCGCATGTTCTTCAGCTCCCCCTGGAGCCTCAGATAGGATTTGCGCGTGATGACCTGACTCACCGGCCTCTCCTTGTGCATGAAAAAGTGGCGCCGGCGGCGCCACTTGTGCGGGTCTCTTCGCCCGGGCAGGGAAGCACCCGGGGCCGGGAGGCCATCCGCCTGCCGACGGCGGGAAAGATAGGACAAGAATGTTGCCCTGCCAAGCCTGATCCGCCCGTCCGGAACCCCGCGGCTCCGGCCGTCAGGCAGGCTGGACCATGCGCCCCAGCGGGCGTCCGCCGAAGATGTGGACGTGCAAGTGGGGCACTTCCTGGCCGCCGTCCCGGCCGTGGTTGGCCAGCACGCGGTAGCCGCCCTCCGCCAGCCCCAGCCGCCGCGCGGTCTCGCCCACGGCCCGCAGGAAACCCGCCTGCAGCGCGGGCGGCGCCGCTCGACTGAAGTCCTCCAGGCTGGTGTAGGGACCCTTGGGGATCACCAGCACGTGGACGGGCGCCTGGGGATGCAGATCGTGGAAGGCCAGGGCGAAATCGTCCTCGT
The DNA here is from genome assembly GCA_041675285.1 of Candidatus Delongbacteria bacterium. Lineage (NCBI taxonomy): Bacteria > Candidatus Delongiibacteriota > Candidatus Delongbacteria bacterium. Next base: position 95,024 of record JBAYTZ010000009.1, on the reverse strand, counting down.
AGACAGCGCGGCAGGGGATCTCGCCCCGCAGGATGCGGGCGAAGACGTTGTCGGAATCGTAAGCCATCTCTCCTCCGGGCTTTGGGCCTGCAACTTGCGCAGGGAGAGGCGTCGGCGCAAGTCCCTAGCGGCGGATTCAGGGCAGGAGGCGCGCGCCCAGCCACTCCTCCTCGGGGCGGCGGCGGCTGCGCCGCGCGAGCAGAGCATAGGGCAGCGCGGCCCCGAGCAGACCGGCCAGAAATGCCAAGAGTTCGCGGGCCGGCCAGCCGGCGCCGAGCCACCAGCCCAGTCCGACTCCCGCGCAGAGGCCGAGCAGCGGCAACCCATAGGCCCAGGTGCTGGCCACGAGCAGGCGCGAGCCCTCCACAGCCAGACGGACCTGGCTGCCCACGTCCGGCAGGGGGTCGTCCACGCGCACCCAGAGGCTGCGCCGCTCCGGATCCTCCGGGCGGCAGATCAAGCGGGCGCCGCACTCCTCGCAACCCGGGCCGGCGCTGAGCTGCACGCGGATGCGGGCCGGCGGACCGAGTTCCACCTCCAACACCACGCCTTCTTCCAGCTGGAGCTCGGGCGGCCGGCGCAGGGCCTGGGGGGACTCCATGTGACTCAGGCCGCCGACGCGGCGGATTCCGGTGCCGCCGGCTGCGTCTCGGCCGCCGGCTGGGACTGGGCCGACAACAGGCCGATGGCCCCTGTCCGGCATTTGTCCAGCGGGATCTCCGCCGGATCGACGCGCTCGTAGTCGATGATGGCCAGATTCTCGCGCAGGGTGATGGCTCCGTTGCTTTTACGGGCGCAGATCCCGCAGCCCAGGCAGGCCACGGCGCAGACTTTCTTGGCCGTCTTGGGATCGTCGTGGCTGCGGCAGAAGATGAAGAGGTCGCGGTCTTCGGGGTGCAGTTCCAGCACATCGCGCGGACAGGCGCGCACGCAGGCGCCGCAGCCCGTGCAGAGCTCGTCGATCACCTCGGGCAGTCCTTGGTCGTTCATGATCAGGGCGTCGAACTGGCAGGCCGTCACGCATTCGCCGCCCCCCAGGCAGCCGTAGAGGCAGGCCTTCTCGCCGCCGCCCACCAGGGCCTGGGCGCTGCAGGAGGCGGGCCCCACGTACTCGACCGGCTTGTCCGCCGCCTGACCGTCCCCGCCCCGGCAGTGCACGCGGGCCACCAGCCGCACGCTCTCACCGGGTTCCACGCCCAGCACGCGGGCGATCTCCGCGGCTACCTCGGAGCCACCCACGGGACAACCGGTCAGCGCGGCCTCGCCGGCCACCACCCGGACGGCGAAATCCTGGCAGCCCGCCAGGCCGCAGGCGCCGCAGTTGGCGCCGGGCAATTGCTCGGCCACCAGGGCGATGCGCGGATCCTCCTCCACGCGGAGTTTACGATCCGCCAGCGCCAGGGCGCCGGCGAAGAAGATGCCCAGTCCGCCCATGGTGAACAGGGCGGGAATCAGCGTCGCTTCCATCACTTCCTCCTGACCGGGGCGTCCCAACCCGCGCTGCGGGCGGTCTGGCCCTCGGCATCCACCACCAACACTTCCAGTTCCGGACGGCGCTGGGCCATTGCCAAAGCGCCCGCGGGCCCCATGACGAACAGGGCCGTCGCCCAGATGTCCGCCTCGGCGCAGCTCGGCGCCCGCACCGACACGCTGCGGCACTCGGTTGCGGGCAGGCCCGTGGCCGGCTGCAGCAGGTGATGCCAGCGCCGGCCTTCCGCCTCGAAGGCGCTCTGGTAGTCCCCCGAGGTGGCCACGAACTGGCCCTCGTCCAGGGTCAGGCGGGCCAGCAGGGCCAGGGAATCCCGCGGATCCTGCACGCCCACCCGCCAGCCTTGCCCCAGCACTCCCACTTCGCCGCCGGCATTCACCAGCGCGCGGGTCAGGCCCCGGGCCTTCAGCACCTGCAGGGCCCGGTCCACGGCGTACCCCGCAGCCACGCACCCAAAGGAATACTCGCGCCAATCGCCGCTGACGGGTCGCAGGGCCCGCCGCCGAGCCAGGGAGTCCAGTTCGGTTTGGGACGGTTTGCGCGGCGTGCTTTCAAAGCCCCACAACTCCACCCAGTCGCGGATCCGCAGATCCAGCGCGCCCAGGCTGGCCGCCCCCACCTGCCGGCCCAACTTCAGCAGCTGTGTCACCTCCAGGCTTTCCGCCGCGCTCGCCGGTCCGCCGCCGGGCCGATAGGGCGCCAGCACGCGCTCCACGCGGGCCATCTCGGCAAAGGCCGCGGCCACCGCCGCCTCGCCCGCCGCATCCAGCGGACCGGGCAGGCGGATCTCCATCAGCGTGCCCATCAGGGGCCGGCTGCGGGTGACCAGCACCTCGGGCTTGGGACCCAGCCAAGCGCCCAGCCCCAGTCCCAGCGCGCCGGCCGCCAGGGCCAGCAGGAGATCACGCCGCCAGCGTCGCCAGGGCGAGACCCGCCCGCGAAACGGCGCGCTCACCCGGTACATGGGCTAGGCCTCCAACTCCACCAGCAGGCCCGCCGGTGCGCAAAGCAGGCGCTCGCCCACCCGGCTCACCCGGCCCTGGCGCAGACAGTGCAGATGCCGGCAGCCGGCCTCGGCCACGGACACGCCGCCGTCGGCCACGGCCAGCACCAGCCGCCGCCCCTCCCGGCCGCGCAGCACGTGCTCGCCCGCGCGCTCCAGGTCCAGGCGGGCCAGCAGACCCTCCGGCCCGCGCACCAGGGCCTGGCGCGCCGCCGCGCCCGCGGGCGCCTGCAGGCTCAGCCAGCGGCTGGCCGGGCGACCGGCCCAGGTCCGGCGCAGGTCCAGGGCCGCGGCCGGCCACTGGGCGGGATCCAGCAGGCGTCCGCCCCGCAGCAGCGCCAGGTCGGCATCGCCACTCAGCGGGGCGTCCTGCCAGCGGGCCGACTCCAATTCCAGGCCCAGCCGCGCGGCCAGCTGGCGCAGCGCGTCCTCCTCGCCCTCCGGCACCCGGGCGGCCAGTTCCCAGGGTCCGTCCGGGGCCTGGCCCTTCCATTCAAACCCGCCCCAGAAGCCCAGACCCAAGGCGGCTCCGCCCACCAGCGCGCTTTTCAAAAAGTCACGGCGCGTGCTCATGTCAATCTCCTTGAAAGTCTTAGATCATTCCGGCGAAGCCCATGAAGGCCATCGCCATCGTGGCCGCCACCATTAGTGTGATGCCCGCGCCCTTCAAGCTGTCCGGCACCTCGGCCAGCTCCAGTTCCTCGCGAATCCCGGCCATCAGGCAGAGGGCCAATGTGAAGCCGGCCCCGGCTCCCAGTCCGAAGACCAGGCTCTGCAGGAAGCCGTAGCCGCGCAACTGGATAAACAGGGCCAGGCCCAGAATGGCGCAATTGGTGGTGATCAGCGGCAGGTAGATGCCCAGCGCCCGGTAAAGGGCCGGGCTCATCTTCTTGATCACCATTTCCACGAATTGCACCAACGCGGCGACGATCAGGATGAAGGCCACGGTCTGCAGGTATTCCAGCCCCAGCGGCGCCAGGATATAGGTCTGGACCAGCCAGGTGACCAGGGCGGTCATCACCAGCACGAAGGTGGTGGCCATGCCCATGGAAAAGGCGCTGGACAGGCGGCCGGAGACGCCGATGAAGGGACAGATGCCCAGGAAGTAGCTGAGCACGAAGTTGTTCACCAGGGCGGCGCCCAGGAAGATCAGCAGCAGGTCCATCAGGCCTCCCCTCCCGCCACGCCGGTCGCACCGGCGGAGCTCAGTTTGAGCCGCCGGGTCACCCGGCTCTCCTCCACCAGCGTCTGGCGGGCCTGGCGCTCCCGTTGACTGGAGATCAGGTTGACGGCGCCCAGGATCAGCGCCAGGGTCAGAAAGCCCCCGGCGGGCAGGATCATCACCACCCAGGGTTCCCAGCCCGGCAGGACGACTGCCCCGAAGAGCCGGCCGCTGCCCAGGATCTCGCGCAGCGCGCCCATCAAGGTCAGCGTCAAGGTGAAGCCCACGCCCATGCCCACGGCGTCCAGGATGCTGCGCCAGGGTCCGTTCTTGGAGGCGAAGGCCTCCGCGCGGCCGAGGATGATGCAGTTCACCACGATGAGCGGGATGAAGGCCCCCAGGGATTGGCTGAGCTCGGTGAAGCGGGCCTTCATGGTCAGGTCCACCACTGTGACAAAGGTCGCGATGATCACGATGTAGGCCGCGATGCGCACCTGGCTGGGAATCCAGTTGCGCACCAGCGAGATCATCAGGTTCGAACAGATCAGCACGAAGATCACGGCCAGGCCCATGGCCACGCCGTTCACGGCGGTCACCGTCACGGCCAGGGTGGGACACATGCCCAACAGCTGGCGCAGCGTGGGGTTCTGGTCCCAGAGGCCCTTAAGGATCTCCTGATTCGTGCTCAGTTGGCCTTTCATGCTCCACCTCCCGCGGCGACAGTCGGCTGGGTAGCCGGCAGGGCGTCGCCCAGCCCGGCGCGCAGAGCCTGCACGCTGGCGTTGATGATGCGCACCACGGCCTTGGAACTGATCGTGGCGCCGGTGATGGCCTGGATTTCCTGGGGGGCCGCGGGCGGCGACTTGACCACCTTCAGCTCGGTCTGTCCCAGGACCGGGGCCGGCCGGCCCGCCCGTCCGAAGAACTGGTCCGGAAACAGGCCTTCGCGGATCTTGGTGCCCAGCCCGGGGGTCTCGTTGTCCTTCAGGACTTTCAACCCGACGGTTTGGCTCAGGTCCGGGCTCAGGCCGACGATCAGGCGGATCTTGTCGGCGAAGCCCGTGCCCTCGCCCACCACGGCCCAGCCCAGCACCTGGCCCTGGGCGTCCAGTACCTGATAGGCGTCCAGCTCCGCCGGGGCCCCCGGCGCCAGCTCGGCCAGGGTTTTGGACGAAGCGCCGCCGGGCACCACGTCCATCACGGCGGCCAGCTTGGCGCGGGTCTCGTTTTCCGTGATGATCGGCTGGGCCCAGCCGGAGACCAGGGCCAGGCTGGCCCCCGCCAGCAGGCCCACGGCCAATAGGGTGGCCAGCATGTGCAGGGTGGTTTTCATCGCGGCGCTCCGAAAATGCGCGGCCGGGTCCAGCGATTGAGCAGCGGGACCGTCGAGTTCATGATCAGGATGGAATACATCACGCCCTCGGGCAGGCCGCCGAAGAGGCGGATCAGCACGGTGAGAAAGCCCGCCCCGAACCCGAAGATCCACATGCCGCCGGGAGTCATGGGGCTGGTGGCCAGATCCGTGGCCATGAAGAGCGCGCCCAGCAGGAAGCCGCCCGCCAGCAGGTGGAAGAGCGGATGCGGCCAGAGCACGGGATCGGCCAGCCAAAGGCCGCCGCCCAGGGCCAGGGCGCCCAGGGTCATGGCCAGAGGAATGCGCCAGTTGGCGATCCGCAGGACCAGTAGGACCGCGCCGCCCAATAGCAGGGCCAGGGCGCTGGTCTCGCCCAGGCTGCCCGGGGTGGTGCCCAGGAAGAGAGCTTTCAGGGGCGGGGCCAATTCGGCCGCCGCCAGGCCCGGTTCGCGGAATTTGACCAGGGCCAGGGGCGTGGCCGAACTGACGGTGTCCACGGCCAGGCGGTTGGCCACCCAGGAGGTCATGGCCACCGGGAAGGCCGCCTGGAGAAAGGCCCGTCCCACCAGCGCCGGGTTGAAGATGTTCATGCCCAGCCCGCCGTAGACGGCCTTGCCCAACCCGATGGAGACCACGCCGCCCAGCACGGCCATGGGCAGGGGCAGCCGGGGCGGCAGCACCAGGGCCAGCAGCAGGCCCGTGAGCACGGCGGATCCGTCCCAAAGGGAGAAGGGCTGCTTGCGCCAGCGCTGGATGGCCCATTCGGAGCCGGCGGCGCCCAGGATGGCGGCCGCCACCAGGGCCAGGCTGCGCAGGCCGAAAAAGACCAGACCGGCGCCCAGGGAGGGCAACAGGCAGAGGACGACGGCCCACATCAGGCGCGAAGTGGTCCAATAACTGTGGAGATGGGGCGAGGTGACCAGGGTCAGTGGGATCCGGCCGCCTGCTCCGGGAGTGGCGTCGCTCATGAGGCGCTCCGGCTTAAGTGGCGGACCTGCTGCTTGCCCAGCCGCAGCCACTGCACCAGCGGCAGGCCGGCGGGGCAGGCGAAGGCGCAGGTGCCGCATTCCATGCAGACCTCGATTCCCTGCTCGCGGGCCTCCTCGGCTCGGCCCAGTTCGCCCAGGCGGGCCAGGCGGCTGGGCATCAGGTGGACGGGGCAGGCTTCCACGCAGCGGGCACAGCGCAGGCAGTGGCCGACCTCGCCCTGGGGGCCCAATTCGGCCGCCGTCAGGGCCAGGATCCCCGAGCAGGCCTTGGTCACGGGTGCTGCAAGATCGTGCTGGGCCACGCCCATCATGGGGCCGCCCACGATCACGCGCACGGCCCCTGCCGTCAGGCCACCACAGTGCTCCAGCACCTCGGCGACAGGCGTGCCTACGGGCACGCGCAGGTTGGCCGGCCGGGCGACGCCGCGTCCACTGACCGTCAGGATGGCGTCCGTCTGCACGCGACCGTCCACTACGGCGTCAAGCACGGCCAGGGCCGTGCCCACGTTCTGCACCACGGCGCCCACGTTCAGGGGCAGGCCGCCGGGCGGCACCTGACGTCCCGTGGCCGCCTCCACCAGCATTTTCTCCGCCCCTTGCGGATACTTGGTCTGAAGGGGCAGCAGGCGGATCCGGGGCCCGTCCCCGGCGGCGCGCAGGGCCTGTTCCAGCGCCTCGACCGCCCGGGGTTTGTTGTCCTCCACGCCGATCACCACTTGGTCGACGCCCAGCACGCGGGCCAGCAGCCGGGCGCCGTCCAGCACGCGGGCCGGCTCCTCGAGCATCAGGCGGTAGTCGCGGGTGAGAAAGGGTTCGCATTCGCAGCCGTTGAGGATCAGCAGTTCCACCGTGGAACCGTCCGGCGGCAGCAGCTTGACCGCGGTGGGAAAGGCGGCGCCGCCCTGGCCGACGATGCCGGCCTCGCGCACGCGCTCCAGCACGGATTCGATGCTGGCCGTGCGCGGATCCAGAGGTTCCAGTCGAAGCGGCTGCGCCAATTCGGCCGCCGCGGCCTCGTCCGGCGGCAGGCCCGGCTTGAGAACGATCAGCGTACCCGGAAAACCGTTGGCTGTGCCGCCCGACTCCACGGCCTGCACGAACCCGGCCCGGGGGGCCCGCACCACGGCGCTGACCGCCGAGGGCGCATCCGCTAGGAGTTCTCCCTCGCGGACCCAGGCGCCTTTGGTCACCCGCGGCACGGCGGGCCGGCCGATATGTTGCTGCACGGGCAGCAGCAGCAGGGGCGGATCCGGCATGACGGCCAGCGGCAACTCCTGAGTGAGCGACTTGTGGTCCGCTGGATGCACGCCACCTGCGAAGCTTTTATTTCCAAACCTGAACCTAGCCATTCTGCCTCCCGGTTGGGGACTCAAGACAAGCGCGAAAGTTAAAATATTGGCAGGTAGCCTTACAACGAATCGGAGAGGAAGTCGATCCTCTCGGAGCCAGTATTTTTCCGTTTGCTCAACAACGGACCACCATCCTGCGGTTCGGCAGATTGGCCTTGTTCATTCTTATGAGAAGGTGATCCGAGATGGCTGCAGGTGGTCGTTGCGGGATTTCAGGATCGGCGGGGCATGAAAAAGGCGCCCTCGGGGGCGCCTGGAACATGCGGCTTGAAGCTGACCGGCTAGTTGCCCTGGTCCTTTTTGATGGCGTCGATCTCGTAGTTGGCACTCTGGCGCCACTCGAGGAAGCCGGCCGCCTCCTGGAAGGCCTTCAGCGCGGCCGGGGTCTGGCCCTTTTTGGAGTAGGCCACGCCCTTTTCGAAGTGGGCCCCGCCCTGGACGTAGCTCTTGTTCTGCTTGAGCTTGCCGATGTTGGCCAGACAGGCGTCGGAGGCGGCCAGGGCCTTGTCGTATTGGGCGCACTGGTTGGCCGCCGCGGCCTGCTGGAAGTACACCTCGGAGATGTCCTTGTTGGCCTTGTCCTTCAAGGCCTGCTCCACGGCGCTCAGGGCCTTGTTGCAGTCGTGGGATTCCACGCAGGCCTGGGCCAGGACGACCCACCCGCGGGAGAAGCCCGGTTCCACATTGACCGCCTGCTCCAGGGCCGGAATGGCCAGCTCGAAGTTCTTCTGCTCCAGGAAGATCTTGCCCTTCTCGAACCAGGGCTTGGCTTCCTTGGGGTGCTTGGCGATCATGGCATCCAGCACGTCCGCGGCGTCCTTGGTGCGCTTCATCTCACCGGCCAGCAGACGCGCCTTCTCCAGCAGGGCCCGCGTGTCGTTGGGCTCCAGGCGGGCTGCCTTGTCCAGCGCGGCCAGGGCCGCCGGATAGTTGCCCAGCTTCTTCTCGCTCAAACCCAGCATGTACTGCGCTTTGGGATTGTCCGGACACGTCTTCAGGGCCGCCAGGGCCTGGGTCCGGGCAGTGGCGTAGTCTTTTTCCTTGAACGCCGTGTTGCAGGCGTTGATGGCGCTCTTGCAGGCCACGTCCTGGTCATTCTCGCTCTGGACCTTGGACTTGAGCTGCTTGTACTCCGCCACGGCGGCGTCGTACTTCTTCTTGAGCGCGTCATACTCCTCCGGGCTGCCCGCCACGCCCATCTCCTGGGTGATCTTCTCGATTTCCTTTTTCTTCGCATCCAGATCGGGGGTCTGGGCCCACACCGATCCGGCGACGAAGAAGGACAGCAGCGCGATCATCATGTACCGTGCCATGGTTGGCTCCGCTTGCTTGAGGAATCAGATCCGTTCTTACGAAAAGGCCCTGTCGGCGACAGGGCCCATGCCCGAGGCCGGACTTGAACCGGCACGACCGTGAGGTCACCACCCCCTCAAGATGGCGTGTCTGCCAATTTCACCACTCGGGCTAGTTGCAGGCGTCTACTTGCCTTCGGCGTCTCCGGTTCCCGGAGTCTCCGGCGGCAGCACAGGAATGCTGGGATTGAAGCCGCTGGCCGCGTTCTGTTGCTGCAGGACGCCGGAGGTCACCGACTGGGCTTCTCCCGTGCCGCGACCCGAAAGCAGGGTGGCTAGCAGGCACAGGAACATGAAACCGGCCACCAGATAGATGGTGACCTTGTGCAGGAGCGTGGCCGCCTGACGCGTGGACAGCATGGCCTCGCCGCCGCCGCCGAAGGTTGCGGACAGACCACCACCCTTGGAAGCCTGCATCAGAATGACCACCATCAGCAGCATGGCCACCAGAATGGTCACCAGCAGCACGAAAATGTACACGTTCGACCCCGCTATTTGACCACGCCTTCGCCCGCGAGGACGATGGCGCTGAATTCATCCGCCTTCAAGCTGGCGCCCCCCACCAGGGCGCCGTCGATGTCCGGTTGCTCCAGCAATTGGCGCGCGTTGTCCGGCTTGACCGAACCGCCGTAGAGGATCTGGCGCGTGGCCGCGACCTCCGGCCCCAGCAGGCCGCCGACGATCCGCCGCACCACGGCGTGGGCCTCCTGGGCCTGGGCGGGAGTGGCCACCACGCCTGTGCCGATGGCCCAGACGGGCTCGTAGGCCAGCGTCAGGGTGCCGGCCGCCGCCGGACTGAGGCCGGCCAACCCGGCTTCCAACTGGCGCGCCAGCACAGTTTCCAACCGGCCCGCCTGCCGCTCCTCCAGGGTTTCGCCGATGCACAACACCGGCCGCAACCCGGCCTCCAAGGCGGCGTGCAGCTTGCGATGGGTCCAGGCATCGGAGTCGCCAAACAACTGGCGGCGCTCGCTGTGGCCGATGAGCACCCAACTCCCGCCCGCGCTGCGGATCATCTCGCCGGAGACTTCGCCCGTGTAAGCGCCGCTGCGCATGTCATGCAGGTTCTGGGCGCCCAGGTGGAGATCCGAATCGCTTAAGATCTCCGCCACGGCGGTCAAGGCCGTGAAGGGCGGGCAGACCAGCACGTCCACGCGATGCGCACCCAACAACTTGACCTTGAGCTGGCGCGCCAGCCCCACGGCCTCGTGGTTGAGCATGTGCATTTTCCAGTTGCCGGCGATGAGCAGCTTGCGCATGGAAGTCCTGTTCTGACGAAAGCGCCAAGTGTAACGCTTGATCACTTGGAAAGCAAGAAAACGGCTGTCAGCACGGGCTCAGGGCGGCTACGCCGGGCAATTCCCGCCCTTCCAGCAGCTCCAGGCTCGCCCCGCCGCCGGTGGAGATGTGCGAGAAGTTTTCCTCCAGCCCGAAGGCCTGGACGGCCGCCGCGCTGTCCCCGCCGCCCACCACCGTGATCCCGCCCCGGGCCGTCACCTCGCCCAGGGCTTCCGCCAGGTCGCGCGTGCCATGGGCGAAATCCGCGATCTCGAACACGCCCATGGGCCCGTTCCAGAGCACGGTTCCGGCCGTGGCCAGACGCTGGCGGATGGCCTGTTCGCTGGCCGGCCCGATGTCCACGCCGATGCCGTCCGCCGGCAGGGAGTCCGCCGGGTGGACGCCCAGGGGCGAACCGGCCTCGACAGCCTGCGCCACGCGCACGTCCACGGGCAGGAGCAGCTCCACGCCCCGGGCGCGGTAGTCGGCGAGGATCCGACCAGCCAGTTCGACCTTGTCGGCCTCCAGCAGGCTGCGCCCGATCTCCAGGCCCAGGGCCTTGTAGAAGGTGAAGATCATCCCGCCGCCCACGATGACGCAGTCCACCTTGTCCAGCAGGCGGGTGAGCACGTCGATCTTGCCCGAGACCTTGGCCCCGCCCAGCACGGCCACGAAGGGTCGGGCCGGCTGGTCCAACTCGTCGTGCAGGAAGCGCAGCTCGCGCTCCATCAGCAGGCCGGCCGCCCCGCCGCCCAGGGCCAGGGGCACGCCCGCCGTGCTGGCGTGGGCGCGATGGGCCGTGCCGAAGGCGTCATTGACGTAGAGTTCGCCCAGCCGCGCCAGCCGCGCCACGAAGCCGGGCTCGTTCTGCTCTTCTCCCGGGTGGAAGCGCAGGTTCTCCAGCAGCAGGACCTCGCCGTCCGCAAGACCCTTGGCCAGGGCCAGGGTCGCCTCGGAGTCGCAGTCGGGCGCCAGGACCACCGGGCGCTCCAGCAGCCGGGCCAGCTCGGCCTGGACGGGCTTGAGGCTGTACTTCTCCTCCGGGCCGCCCTTGGGCCGGCCCAGGTGGCTCATCAGGATCAGCCGCGCCCCGCCGTCCAGTAGCAGGCGGATGGTGGGCAGGGCCGCGCGGATGCGCAGGTTGTCGCTCACCTGGCGCTGGGCGTCCAGCGGGACATTGAAATCCACGCGACACAGGACGCGCTTGCCGCGCACGGCCAGTTCGCGCACACTCAACCGGGCCATGGAACCTCCGGGAGAAGGGATGGGGGCGCCGCACCCGCGCGGCCGGCGCCCGTCGCCGCAGGTCTGGGTCTAGAGCGAGGCCATCCGGCGGACCAGGTCCACCACGCGACAGCTGTAACCCCACTCGTTGTCGTACCAGGAGACCACCTTGATGAAGTCGCCCTCGATCACGGTGGTCAGCTTGGCGTCGAAGATGCTGCTGTGGGGATTGCCCACGATGTCCGTGCTGACGATGGGATCCTCGGTGTACTCGAGCACGCCCTTGAGCGGGCCGTCCGCCGCGGCCTTCATGGCGGCGTTGATCTCGGCCACGCTGGCGCTGCGGGCCAGGCGGCAGCTCAGGTCCACCACGGAGCCGTCCGCCACGGGCACGCGCATGGCGAAGCCGTCCAGCTTGCCGGCCAGGGCCGGGATCACCTTGCCCACAGCGCGGGCCGCGCCCGTGGTGGTGGGGATGATGTTGACCGCCGCGCTGCGGGCGCGCCGCAGGTCCTTGTGCGGCAGGTCCAGGATGCGCTGGTCGTTGGTGTAGGCGTGGACCGTGGTCATCAGGCCGTGCAGGATGCCGAAGGAATCGTGCAGGACCTTGGCCACCGGGGCCAGGCAGTTGGTGGTGCAGGAGGCGTTGGAGACCTTGCGGTCCGTGGCCTTCAGCTGGTCGTCGTTGACGCCCATCACCACGATGTTGTCGATGGCGTCCTTGGGCGGAACCGTCAGCACCACGCGCTCGGCGCCGCCGGCCAGGTGCTTGTCCAGGTCCGCGCTGGTGGTGAAGACGCCGGAGGCCTCGACCACGATGGTGGCGCCCAGGGACTTCCAGGGAATCTGCGCCGGATCCTTGTGGGCCGAGACCGGAATGCGCCGGCCGTTGACCACGATGGCCTCGCCGTCCACCTGCACGTCGCCCTGGAAGCGGCCGTGGGTGGAGTCGTACTTGAGCAGGTGGGCCAGCACGGCCGCGCTGGTCAGGTCGTTGATGCCGACGACTTCGATCCCGCCCGTGGCCAGGGCCCGGCGAAACACCAGGCGACCGATGCGCCCGAATCCGTTGATGCCGATGCGAATGGACATGTTGTCACCCCGATTGCTGACTGCCCCGATGAATGCGGATGGGCGGGCGTGGACCCGCCGCCGGATCCAAGGTAACAAGCCCTGTCCATCCGCGCGGGCCCTTGACTGGCTGGTTCAGGGGTGGTATGTTTGGGGCCTTTCACGGGCGATTAGCTCAGTTGGTTAGAGCGCTGGTCTCACATACCAGAGGTCGCAGGTTCGAGCCCCGCATCGCCCATCCGTCCGCCGCGCGCGGACTTCCAGCCGCGGAAACGCGGCTTTTTCATGCACGGCGGAACCGGGTCGCCGGTCCGTCCAAGCCTGCCCAAGCGGGAGCACGAATGCCGGGCCGCAGCACGCCCCTGATCCAGCCGCCGGCGATGGACGCAGCCGGGCCCCGCGCCCGCCGGGCGCCGGCATGCTGAGCCGCGGCGGAGCAGGCCTGCTGCTGCTGGGCAGCCTGGCGCCGGCCCTGGCCTTGGCGGCCCCCTCGCGCGGAGCCAGTTTCAATCCCCAGGACTACCTGACGGGCAGCGGCTACACAACCAAGCTCGACTCGGTGGTGACCTACACGGCGGACAGCCTGTTCATGGATGCCCGTAGCCGGCGCACGCACCTCTCCGGCGCCTCCACGCTGAACTTCCTCAACATGAAGCTCGACAGCCCGGAGATCCTGGTGGACTGGGAGCACGACCAGGTGGAAGCCTGGTCGCCCGCGGCCTTGGCGGAGGCGGATTCCTGCGGCGGCGCCCTGCACCTGGGCGCCGGCCAGAGCCTGCAGGCCTCCGAGCCTGGCCGGGGTGGCGGACGCGCCGCACCCGAAGCGCCCGCCGACAGCACGGCCGCGCCGCCCCTCCCCTGGCCCGTGTTCAGCGACGGGGCCCAGACCATGTACGGGCGCCACATGTCGCTCAACATCCAGACGCGCCAGGGCTTCATCCGGGACGGACGGGCGGCGGAGGCCCCCAGCCTCTACGGCGGCACGCGGATCAAGCGCGTGGCCGACCAGGAGCTGCACGTGGCGGACGCCGTCTTCACCACCTGCGACGAAGGCTGTCCGCACTACCACTTCCAGGCCCGGCAGCTGAAGATGCTGCTCAAGGACAAGGTCTTCGCCCGGGACGTGACCCTGCACTTCGGGTTGGTGCCCACGCTCTACTCCCCCGTGGCCCTGTTCAGCCTGAAGCGCGGGCGCTCCAGCGGCCTGATCCTGCCCTCCTACGGCCAGACCGCCCAGCAGGGCCGCAAACTGGATCACCTGGGCTGGTACTGGGCCGCGGCGGACACCTGGGACACCCAGGTGCGCGTGAGCTACGCGGAGAACGGGCCGGACTGGCTGTTCGAGAACACCACGCGCTACAAGTGGAACGCCCAGGAGAAGGGCCAGCTCTCCGGCAGCTACAACATCACCCAGACCTCGCTGCGGGAAGGCTGGGACCTGCGCTGGAACCACGACCAGGCCCTGACGCCCTACGTCTCCTTCCGCTCCAACGTCAAGCTGGCCTCGAGCAAGCAGTACTACGAGGACAACAGCGACAACCTGGAGACCCGGCTCTCCCAAAGCCTGTCCAGCAGCCTCAACCTCTCCGGCCGCTTTCCCGAGTCCGGCGTGACCTGGACGCTCAACGGCTCGGGGACCCAGAACCTGGAGTCGGGACTGACCACGGGCAGCCTGCCCACGCTGGACCTGAGTTTCCCCACCTGGTCGCCCCTGCGCTTCCTGGCTCCCCTCGCCGTGGCGGCGGGGAGCGGTTCCCAGGCGGGCCGCGGCCTGCGCGAGTGGCTGGGCGGCTCGACGCTCAAACTGGCCAGCCGGGCCGAGAGTCGCTACAGCATGGACAAGCTGCACTGGATGGACGCCGAAAACACGCGCGGGGCCCGGCACTCCGTCAGTTTCTCGGTGCCCGGCAAGGTGGGCGTGTTCTCCCTGACCCCCAACGTCAGCGCCGCCTCGGTCTGGGTGGACGAGACCAGCGAGCTGGTGCGCCGCGCCGACGGCAGCCTGGACACCGTGCAGGTGGCGGGCTTCGCGGCCCGTCAGACCTTCTCCACCACGCTGGCCGGCTCCACCCAGCTCTACGGCAGCCTCTACCCGCGCATCGGGCGGCTGGAGGCCCTGCGCCACGTGCTGAGCCCCAGCCTGAGCGCCAGTTGGACGCCGGACTTCTCCGACTCCCGCTGGGGCTACGTGCAGTCCGCGCGCCAGGGCGACAGCCTGGACGTGCGGCTGGACCGCTTCCGCGGCGCCATCTACGGCGGCACGCCAAGCCGCGAGAGCCTGCTGCTCAACATGTCGCTGGGCCAGCTCTGGCAGAGCAAGTGGAGTGCGCCCCGCACCCCGGCGGACAGCCTGCTGGCGGACGCCGAATCCGGCGGCTCGGCCCCGGCGGCCAGCGGCGCGCCCAGCATCAAGACCGACCTGCTGCGCCTCAGCAGCACCACGAGCTACGATTTCAAGGCCGACAGCTTGCGGCTGGGCGACCTCCACAGCAACTGGGCCCTGGATCCGCTCCAGGTGGGCAACTGGCGGCTGGGGCCGATCAGCAGCCTCAACATGCAGCTGAGCACCGTGCATTCGCCCTACCAGGTGGTGGACTCCACCGGCCGGCGGCTGGCCCGCTACACGTGGCAGGACGGGCCGCGGGGTCGCCGGCTGCCCTGGCTCTCCAGCACCAGCGTCACGGTCTCCACGCGCCTGGCGGGCGGCAGCGGCGGCGGCAGCATCCAGCCGGCCGAAGTCTTTGACGACGAGGACACGGACCGCTTCGCGCCGCGCTTTGGCAGCGCCGACCTGAGCATCCCCTGGAGCCTGACCAGCACCTGGAGCTGGAGCCTCAACCGCAGCATCCCCGACCGGCCGTCCAAGCAGAGTCACGTGGACCTGCGCGGCTCGCTCAACCTGAGCCGCCACTGGAAGCTCTCCAGCGGCGTGCACTACGACCTGGTGGCCCGCTCCTTCTCCAGCCAGTCCATCAACATCTATCGCGACATGCACTGCTGGGAGGGCTACTTCCAGTGGAACCCGCGCTCGGACTCCTACCACCTGCTGATCCACGTGAAGAGCGATTTCCTGGAAGACCTCAAGTGGGACAAGCGCAAGGGCCGCTCGGGCTCGTATTCCTCGTTCTGACCAGACGCGCCCTGAGACAAGGCGGGACGACGCTCCGCGGGAAGCGCCGCCCCGTCCGTGAAACGTTAGAGTGATCGTTTACTGGTTGTAGACCGTGGTCACCCGGTAGCACCAGCGTTGCCCGCCCAAAATCGGGTCGGTGAAACTCGTGCCGGTGACCGTCGCATAGGGCGCGTCATCATTCGGATCGAAGTAACCGTCCATGTTGCGGTAGATGTTGTACGACACCGCATCGGGCACGGCGGACCAATCCAGTCGCACGGCCTCGCCCGTCTCCAGCAGCGAGATGACAACCACCGGCTGTTCGGGGGGCACGCGCTCAATGATCGCGAACAGCTCCTCGGACTTTCCCCAGGGATCCTGGAACACCAAGCGCAGCCACCAGGTGCCCAGGGCGATGGGGATCTCGATGGGGCCGTCCCAGGGTTGCCAGTCGAGCAGCAGGCGGCCGCCATCCCCGCCGGCGGTGCCCTCGGTGGGGCAGACGTAGGTCACGTCCTTCAGTTGGCCGGACGTGTTGCCGTCGCCATAGCCGCTGAAGGCCCCGGTGGATGGATTGAACGAGCCGATCTGGGTGCCGCCCGTCCAGGGGTCCATGAAGTCGACCATGACGTTGCCATTGGGCTGGGGCACGTTGTTGAAGGAGCTCATCGTCACCATGTGCCAGGCGCCGTCGCTGAACTTGAGCGCGGCCACCACGTCCTGCCCCTTGGACTCCGCCTGGTTGGCCATCTGGTTGGTCGTGCCCTGGGGCTCGTTGTGGACCGTGTATCCGCCCCCATGGTCGGCGATCCAGCGCTCCAGGCCGTTGCGTTCGTCGTCGGGCATGGTGCCCGGCTGATCCCCGTCGGTGCCCATGTAGCCACCCAGCGCCCGCGCCAGATCCTCGCCGTGCAGGCCGCCGCAGACATTGGTGCCATAGGTCTGGTCCAGCCACTCCAGGCAGGCGCTGTAGGCCGTCGGCGAACAGTACGTGTCCGAGATCCCGCGCTGGGATTCGGGCGGCACACCGCGACTCCAGGTGAGCGACTTCCAGGTGGTGTCCGCGACCACCGAGGTGCCGGGGAGGACGCCGGCGCCCGGACTCACCACGAAGTGGTCGTCGCGGATCTTTTCCCAGCGCTCAAGCCCCTCCACCAGCGCCGTGGGACTGAGGTTCGGCGAGTACCAACCCTCCAGCACGGTGGAACAAATGGAGCCGTCGTGGAAGAGCTGTTCGGCGCTGAACACCACAGGACCCGCAGACGAACCCAGCAGGGCGGAATCGAAGGCCAGGAACCAGCCGTCGCCCTCCGTCACCTCCTGCGGCAACGTGGCGCGGGCGGGCTGGGTCCCGTCCCAATCCGTGCCCAGCAGGATGGTGGGCCCGTCCGGCCGGATGGCATGGAAGGTGACGTGATCGATGGCGTCGCAGTCATCATCCGCCAGCAGCCAGAGGGTGGTCGTCTCCGGCGTGACACGCTGGTGCCAGGGCTCGGCATGCTGGCTCCAGCCACCCGCCACCAGTCGGGCCGCCGCGCCTGACGGCCGCAGGGCCAGATTGAGGGTGAAGGTGCCGCTGGCCGCGCCGCTGCCCTCCACCACCACGTAGTAGGTGCCCGCCGTAAGGCAGGTGGAGAGCCAGCTCTGGCTGGAGCCCGCGCCGCAGACGCTGGAGTTGTCGCTAACGGCCAGGACGGTGGCGCAGTCGTCGTCCACCACGCGCAGCACGGTGTCGAAGTTGGTCAGGCCGCCGCAGGTTTGGGCGGTCAGCACGCCGCCCTGCTCCAGCACGAGCTGGTACCAGACGTCGGGGGAGGGTCCAAACCCCATGTCGCGGTAGGACACCGACGTGTCGCGGTTGTCCGAGAAGGGCAGGGAGCCCACGCTGACGGGGTACTGGCAACAGTCACCCACGGGCACGCTGCTGGAGACCAGCAGCGCACTGCCAAGATAGTGGCCGCTCTGGACCGGCCCGGCCACTCCCTGGCTCACGCCGACGATCCAACCCGTGATGGGATTCAGCTGCGTGCAGGGATCCCAGCCGGCGACGGTCACACTCTCCACTTCGCAGGTGCCGGTGTTGTCCGCCTCGGCCACCAGTTGCAGGCCCAGGGGGGTCTCGGCGTAGACCTGCACCACGGGATCGAAGGTGTCGGGCTGGATGCTCAGCTCGAAGCCATCCTGGGGGCCGACCCCCAGCAGGCGGAAGTAATCCGCGTCGCCCAGCGGGGTCTGCTCGCCGTAAAGAGGCAGTTCCGCGGGCCAGGGCTGGGCCAGGAAGGGTTCGTCGTTGGGCTCCAGCTCGTGCAGCGCGCCCGGACCGGGCACCACGCCGGCGCACGTGGCCATGCGCAGGGTCAGGGTGTAGGTGCCGCTGGCGCTGCCCGCGCCTTCCACCACCACGAAGTAGGTGCCAGCGTCCAGCGTGGTCGCCAGCCAGCTCTCCACCAGGCTTGGCGCACAGCGCGCGCTATTGTCGTTGACAGCCAGGACGCTGGAGCAGTCCGCCGCCACCACGCGCAGCACCGTGTCGAAGGTGGTGGCGCCGCCGCAGGTCTGGGCCGTCAGCAGCGTGGTCTGGTCCAGCAGCAGCTGGTACCAGACGTCCGGCGACGGACCGAAGCCCTGGTCACGGAAGGTCACGCCCGTGTTCTGGGTGTCCGTGTAGCTCAGGCCATTGGGCACGGGAATGGGAAACTGGCAGCAGTCACCCTGGGGCACGGCCGTGGGCACGAGAGTGACCTGCGCGCGATAGTTGCCGTTGGTCGGCGGGGCCAGAGGACTGTGTGTCACCTGCAGGCACCAGCGCTCGATCGGTTGCAGAGTCTGGCAGGGATCCCAGCCGGCAACCAGCAGGCGCTCGCTTTCGCACCAGCCGCCCTCGTCAGCCTCGTGGAGCGGCAGCCAGAGCCCGCCGCTGAAGCCGAAAAGGACAATGCGCGGATTGAAGGTGTCCGGAGTGACCACCAACTCAAAGGACAGATCCGGCGGCAGGCCGTCCAGCAGGAAACAGTCCGGATCCCCCGCCAAGCTCTGCTCGCCCAGCAGGGGAATCAGGGCAGGCCAGGGTTGCGCCTGGGTCGGGCTGTTGTTGGGTTCCAGTTCCAGGGTTTCCCCGGGGGCGGGGATGATGGGCGGGCATTGTCCGTGGGCCAGACTGAGAGGCCAGAGCGCCAGCCAGACGGCCGCGCACGCCAGCACCCGCAGCCATCCGGGCGGGGGTGCCGCCGGAGACCAGGTGTTCATGATCGGCTCCTTGCTGTGTGTGGAAGAGGCGGGGGCAGGATGATGATTCCATCCTGAACGGGCGTCAACATACCTGTCACGAACCCAACAGGTGTGCGCTGGAGCATCCTGGGGAAAAATCGAGATTCAGTTTCGGCGGAGCGGGCGGCAACGAGAGAGGGAGTCGCGCGGGGCGACTCCCTGGGGAATTCAAGGGCTGGAAGGGCGGCTACAGGTACTTCAGCCGCCGCGCTTCGGCCTCCAGCTCCTCGCGGAAGGCCGGGGCCGCGATGTCGATCAGGGCGCGGGCCCGCTGGCGAATGCTCTTGCCGTGCAGGTAGGCCACGCCGAATTCGGTGACGACGTAGTGCACGTCGGCCCGGCTGGTCACCACGCCGGCCCCGGGCGCCAGGGTGGTGACGATGCGGGATTGGGTGTCGTTCTTGGCCGTGGCGGGCAGGGCGATGATCGGCTTGCCGCCCACGGAGCGCGAGGCGCCGCGGATGAAGTCCACCTGGCCGCCGAAACCGCTGTAGATCCGCGTGCCGATGGAGTCGCTGTTCACCTGGCCCGTCAAGTCGACGGAGAGCGCGCTGTTGATGGCCACCATCTTGTCGTTCTTGGCCACGTTGAAAGGGTCGTTGACGTAGTTGCTGGGATGGAACTCGATCAGCGGATTGTCGGCCACGAAGTCGTAGAGCCGCTTGGTGCCCATGCAAAAGCTGGCGACCATCTTGCCCGGGTGGAAGGTCTTGCGGTCGTTGGTGATGACCCCCTCCTCCACCAGCTTGACCACGCCGTCGCTGAACATCTCGGTGTGGATGCCCAGCCCGCGCTTGTCCTCCAGGTAGAGCAGCACAGCGTCGGGAATGCCGCCGATGCCCATCTGCAGCGTGGAGCCGTCCTCGATCAACGTGGCCACGTGGCGCCCGATGGCCTTGTTGCGGTCGCTCACCGTGCCCTGCACGATCTCCACCAGCGGATCGTCCACCTCCACGAAAGCCTTGATCTTGCTCACGTGGATGAAGTTGTCGCCGTGCACGCGGGGCATGCGCGGGTTGACCTGGGCGATCACCGTCCGGGCGGCTTCGGTGGCGGGCTTGGTCACCTCGGCGCCGATGCCGTAGCTGCAGAAACCGTGCTCGTCGGGCGGCGAGACGTGGATGATCGAGACGTCGATGGGGTATTCGTGCTTGAACAGATTGGGGATCTCGGAGAGGAAGACCGGGACGTAGTCCGCCCGGCCGTCGTTGACGGCCTCGCGCACATTGGCGCCGGTGAAGAGGGCCGTGTGGTGGAAGTGGCCTTTCATCTCCGGCGCGACATAGGGCGCGGGATTGAAGGTCAGGATGTGGAGGATCTCCACGTTCTCCAGTTCCGGCGCGCGGGCGCTGAGCGCGTTCACCAGCCGGGTGGGAATGGCGCAGCCCGGATGGACGTGGACCGTGTCGCCGCTCTTGATCTCCCGGACGGCGTCCTCGGCGCGCACGCAGCGCTCCTTGTAGCGGGTCACCCAGCTCATCGGCCTGCCTCCTCCTTGCCGTCGCCCGCGGCCAGCGCCGCCTGCAGGTCACCCAGGGGCCGGCCGTACAATTCGGCCAGGCGCGCGTTCATCACCTGGCCGTCGAAGGTCACCACGCCTTCGCGCAGCCCGGCGATGCGCTTGAGCAGCGCCACGGGGCTGCCGGCCCGGCCCATCTCCACCAGCATGGGCGCGATGGAATGGGAGAGGGCGCGGCTGGAGGTGCGGCAGACCAGGCTGGGCAGGTTGGGGATGCAGCAGTGCACCACGCCCTCGGCCACGAAGGTCGGGCTCTCGATGGTGGTGGGCCGGCTGGTCTCGAAGCAGCCGCCCATGTCGACGGAGGTGTCCACGATCACCGAGCCTTGCTTCATGCCGCGGACCATTTCGCGGTCCGCCAGGTGGGGCGTACGGTCGCCGGGCAGGCTGACGGCGCCGATGGCCAGGTCCGCGAAGGCCAGAGCCCGGCGGATGTTGTTGGCCGTGGCCATCATGGTCGCCACCGGTCCCAGCACGGACTGGGCCCGCCGCAGTTGCGAGATGTCCCGGTCCAGCAGCACGACCTGCGCGCCCATGCCCTGCGCCGTGCGCGCGGCCATGGTGCCCAGGGTGCCGGCGCCCAGGATGGTGACCGTGGCCCCGCTGATGCCGGGCACGGAGCCCAGCAGCAGGCCGCGGCCGCCGTGGTCGCTGAGCAGGTAGTTGGCGCCGAACTGGATGGCCAGCTGCCCGGCGATCTCGCTCATGGCCGTGACCAAGGGCTTGCGCCCGTCCTCGTGGGAGACTAGTTCCAGGCCCAGGGCCAGGGTGCGCTCGGCCACCAGGGTGTCCAGCAGCTTGTCGCGGCCCGCGGCGATCTGCAGGAAGCTCACCAGGCAGCGGTCCTCCTGGATCAGATGGGCCTCGTCTTCCTTGGGCGGCAACACCTTCACCACCACCTCGCCCCGGGCGTAGGCCTCCTCCGGCGTGTAGACCACCGTGGCGCCCGCGTCCTGGTACTCCTGGTCGGTGAAATGCGAGGCGGCCCCCGCGGCGGATTGCACGTGGACTTCGTGCCCGGCGGCCACCAACAGGCCCACTCCCGCGGGAGTCAGGGCCACGCGGTTTTCGCCGCGCCGAATCTCCTTGACCAAACTGAATTGCATGGACCTCTCCTTGCTTCCCTGCGTCCCCCGCGGCGGCGGCCTTCCCATCCGGAGCGGGAGCGGACCTCGCTGTCATGACAAGGATCGTGCCAGTTCCCCATTACCAAAATTCGTTGCCCGGCGCGGAGATCGCCCCAGCCGGCGGCGGCACGCATGTGCAAGGCTGGGAATCGGGCCCCCGCGGCTGGCGGAGCTGGGAATGGCGAATAAGGAGCATCCCCCGCCTCTTGGGGAGACGGGGGATGCTGAATCTGCGAACGAAGTGGGGCCGGTGTTACTTCACCAGGACCATCTTGCGGCTTTCCAGGCGGCCTTCGCTCTGCAGCGTGTAGACGTACACGCCGCTGGCCAGCTGGGAGGCGTCGAAGCTGATCTCATTGCGGCCGGCATTCACCAAGCCGTTGACCAGCGTGGCCACCTTGGCGCCCGTCAGGTCGTAGACGGACAAGGTCGCCGGGGCCGTGGCGTCCATCGTGAAGGCGATGGTGGTCACGGGGTTGAAGGGGTTCGGGACGTTCTGGGAGAGGGCGAAGGCGGAGGGCTGATCCGTGGCGCCCACCGTCTCGACGCAACCCGTGAAGCAATCCCACTGGGTGCCGTTGGAACCGAACTCGACGTTGACGTAGGTCACGCCCGTGCCGCCGTCCAGGGAGATGTCCATGGCGTGGTCCTGACCGAAGCCGGCCTCGTTGTCGAAGCCATTCAGGCCGAGCTTGTAGATCTGGTTCTTGGCCGAGCCCATCGGGAAGAACAGGGAGCCGGTCCAGTGGCAGCTGCCGTTGTTGACCGTGCGATAGAGCGGGGAGATGTTGCCGTCCCAGGCCGGCCAACCGTTGAAGAAGCCGTGCAGGGAGATGAAGTTCACGCCGGCGTAGCTGGCCGTGCCGTCATAGGTCGGCGCGCCGCCGTTGGCGAACCAGCAGGACACGCGGGAGGCGTCGATGTCCATGACCACCAGGATGTCGTGGTCAATGATGGCGTCCCAGTTGGTGTCGCTGAAGAACACGGGGGCCAGGGTGCCTTCCTTGAAGCCGTTGGCGTCGCTGTCCACCCAGTCGCAGTCGCCGTAGGCCAACCGGTTGGCGCTGCTCTCCCAATTGTCGCCACCGGAGACGATGACAAACTTGTGCTCGATGGGGCTGGTCTCCGCCTGGCCGGCGAAGGGCACCGTCAAGGCGTAGAGCGTGCCGCCGACATTGGTCAGCTGATGCGTGATGCCGCTCCAGCCGTTGAAGGGCCCGCGCATGACGACGAGGTCGCCCGCGCCCGGATCAAAGGCGCCCGTGGCGATCTGCACGCCCATGTCGACCTGGAAGGTGATTTCCACGTCGCAGGTGCCGGGCAGGCTGGTGATGTTGTTGAAATACTCCAGCGGCAGGTCGATGGTGGGCTCGGTGTAGGTGTAGGGACGGTTGCCCACCCACTCCCACTCGTCGCCGGTCACGCTGTGCTGGATCACGTACTTGTACTCGTAGGGGCCGGCGAAGGAACCCTGGTCATAAGAACCTGTGTAGATGCCGTCGTTGTCCGGATCGGTCAGGGTGGGGTTCGTCCCGCTCCAGCCGTTGAAGTAGCCGCGCACGACCACGTTGTCCACGCCGGGGACGAAGTTGCCCAGGCCGATCTGAACGTTCATGTTCAGCTGCCAGTTGATGACCGCGGCGGAGGCCGAGCCCGCCACCAGCAGGACGCTGGCCAATGCCATGAGACGCTTCATGCGAATCTCCTTCTTCTGAATCTGACTAGGTTTGGGCGTTCCTGTTAGGGCTTAGGAACTGAATAGCAATCAGGCTTCAACCTGCAATCGACAGGCCAGAGCCCATCTTCTTGCTTGACAGGGGGATCGATTTCCGACGGTGCCCAAAGCTGCTCACGCCTGTCGGAAAGTGAACAACTTGTTCAAGTCACCTCCCCGCCGTCGGCCGGGGAAAGGCCGCGCAGGTGGTCCAACAGGCGGCGGGCCAGGACCGGCCCCACGCCGGGCACGGCGCAGAGTTCGTCCTCCCCGGCGCGCACCAGCTGGCGCAATCCGCCAAAGCGTAAGAGCAGTCGCCGGCTGAGTTCCGGGCCGATGCCGGGCACGCCGGCCAAGGGATCGGGCAGGGCCCGGGTCTGCCGCAGGTGCTGGTTGAAGCGCAGGGCGAAGCGGTGGGCCTCGTCGCGCACCTGCTGCAGCAGGCGGTTGGCGGCCGAGTCCTTGGGGATGTTGCGCGGCAGGCTCTCGCCGGGCAGGTAGACTTCCTCGAAGCGCTTGGCCAGCCCGCAGACCGGCTGATCGGGCACGCCCAACCGGCGCAGCACGGCGTGGGCGCGCCCCAGTTGGCCCTTGCCGCCGTCGATGAGAATCAGCTCGGGCAGGGGCCGGCCCTCCTCCAGCAGGCGCCGGTAGCGTCGTTCCACCACCTCCTCCATCGAGGCGAAGTCGTCGATGCCCGCGACGCTTTTCACGTGGAAGTGGCGGTAATCCTTTTTCAGCGGCCGGCCGTCCTGGAAGACCACCAAACTGGCCACCGTGGCCTCGCCGCCGAAGTGGCTGATGTCGAAACCCTCGATGCGGCGCGGCAGCCCGGCCAGCCCCAGGTCGCGCTGCAGGGCGCGCAGGGACTCGGGCACGCGGTCGCGCTTCAGGCGCCGCAGCAGGCGCTCTTCCAACACCTGGGCCGCGTTGTGCGTGGCCATCCGCAGCAGGGCAGCCTTGTCGCCGCGCTGGGGCACCAGCAGCTCGGGCACGCGCCCGTCCCCACCCAGGGCCTGCAGCTCGCGGGCCCGCTCCCCCAGCCAGGCCGTCAGCAGCCCGGCCTCCGCTGGCTCGGCGGGCAGCCAGATCTCGCGCGGCAACTCCTCGCACTGGGCGTAGTACTGGGCCACGAACACGCGCAGGATCTCCCCCGCGCCGCTCTCCAGCGTGCCGCCCAGGGTCGTGTGGAAGCGGCCCAGCACGCGGCCATCGCGCAGCCGCAGCAGGGCCACGGCGGCCTCGTGATCGTCCCGGGCCAGGCCCAGCACGTCGGCGTCGGCGGCCTCCTGGACCTCGACCTTCTGGCCCTGGATCAGCTGCTCCAGCGCCTGCAGGGCGTCCCGGTGCCGGGCGGCCTCCTCGTAGTCCTGGCGCGCCGCCGCCGCGTGCATGGCCGCCTCCTCCTCCCGGCGCTGCTCGCGTCCGCGCCCGCGCAGGATCTGGCGCGCCGCCTCCACCGAGTGGACGTAGGCGGTCGCCGCCTGCCGCCCCTCGCAGGGCCCCAGGCAGACGCCCAGGTGGAAATCCAGGCAGACCTTGTGCCGGCCGGCCGCCATGCTCTCCTCCGTGATGGCCAGGTCGCACTGGCGGATGCGCAGGCGCTCGCGCAGGCCCTTGAGGAAACCGCGCAGGGTGCGCACTTCGGTGAAGGGACCGAAGTAGCGGCTGCCGTCGCGCACCACCTGGCGCGTGAGCAGCACGCGCGGGAAGAGTTCGCTGGTGATACGCACGAAGGGATAGCTCTTGTCGTCGCGCAGGTAGAGGTTGTAGCGCGGGCGGTGCTCCTTGATCAGGTTGTTCTCGAGCACCAGGGCTTCGACTTCGCTATAGGTGACGATCACCTCCAGCGCGCCGGCCCGCTTGAGCATGGAGGGGATCTGGGCGCGCCCGTCGCCGCCGGCCGCGTAGCTGCGCAGGCGCTGGCGCAGGTTCAGCGCCTTGCCCACATAGAGCACGGCGCCGGCGGCATCCCGAAAGAGGTAGACGCCGGGACCGGTGGGATACTCGGCTGGATCGAAGCGGTACATCAGGCTCCGGTTGCTGCTTGGACGAGGCCAAGGTAGCGCCTGAGCGTTCTAACCACAGAGACACGGAGGCACAGAGATTCCATGGACGTGGAGCATGTGTCCGTTCGTCATCCCCCGGCTTGACCGGGGGATCCCACGGCATCGTGACTGTCATCCCAGCGAAAGCTGGGATCCCATGGCTCGTCCCTGGTACTTGCCGGGCGCCTTGATTTCCACCCTTCTGCTGTCGCCAGAAATGGACAGTGCTCTGGCACCGGCCTGGCACCGGCCTGGCACTGACCTGGCACCGGCCTGGCACTGACCTGGCACCGGCCTGGCACCGCTCGATCCCGGCATGGCTGGGACCCATGTCTTCCACCTTTCTGCTGGCGCCAGAAAGGTGGAGCCAAAGAGGCGCTTTTTCAGCGGCCGTAACTAGGCGGCCTCACGGCCGCCGTCAGACAGACGGCCGAAGCAAGCTCTTCCTGATCCGCTGGTGATTGGTTCGCGCTTTGCGCTTCACCCATTTTCTGGTTCAGCCCTGCGGGCTTCACCTCACACGTCCTGTTTGTCATCCCACAGCTTGAGCGGGGCATCCTTTGGCATGTGCGAGGCAAATCCGCCTTCCTTCCCGCGCGCACTGCGAGGGAAGGAGGTACAGCGTGCCAGCTCAGCCTTCGCAGAGTTCGAGCAGCACGCCCGACGTGCTTTTCGGATGGACAAAGGCGATGCGTTTGCCGCCGGCGCCCAGCCGCGGCACTTGATCAATCAAAGTGGCGCCCTGGGCCGTGAGGCGGGCCAGCGCCTCCTCCAGATTGTCCACGTGCAGGGCGATGTGGTGGATGCCCGGGCGGTTCTTCTCCAGGAAGCGCGCGATGGGACTGGCCGGGTCGGCGGGCTCCAGCAGTTCGATGTGCGTCTCCCCCGCGGCGCCCATGGCCACGGTCACCTGCTGGTCGGCCACGTATTCGCGGCCGTGGAAGACCAGGCCCAGACTATCCTCCCAGAAGGGCTGGGCGGCGTCCAGGCTGGGCACCGCGATCCCGATGTGGTCCACGCGATCGATCTTCATCTCGACTCCTCGGTTGTTCTATTTAAAATGGACACGAAGTCCACGAAGCTCGGAAGAACACGAAGCCTGAATTGGCTTTGGAACGCGGGTGGCAACTCGAGCGCCCTGCGCATGACTCCCACCTGTTCTCCCCTTCGTGCTCTTCGATCTCTTCCCGTGCTTCGTGTCCAAGCAAAAGTCCTAGGCAAAGAAGTTGCGCAGCTCGCGCTGCAAGTCCTCCGGCCGCAACATGGGCCGCGCGGGCAGCGGCAGGCTGTCCAGGAAGACCTTGCCGTATTCCTGGCGCACCACCCGGGCGTCCAGCAGCAGGAAGGCACCCTTGTCCGTCTCGTGGCGGATCAGCCGGCCGAAACCCTGGCGGAAGCGGATCACCGCCTCGGGCACGCTCAGGTCGCGGAAGGCGTTGCCGCCCGTGCGCTGGATGCGCTCGCTGCGCGCGTCCAGCAGCGGCTCGCCCGGCACGTCGAAGGGCAGCTTGGTCATCACCAGGATCTGCAGGGCTTCGCCGGGCACGTCCACGCCCTCCCAGAAGGAATCCACCCCCAGCAGCACGGCGTGGCCCAGTTGGCGGAAGCGGTCCAGCAGTTCGTGGCGCGAGCCGTCCAGGCCCTGCACGAGCAGCGGGAAGCGCTCCGTGTCCAGGGCCGCCTGGAGAGCTGTCTGGCAGCGGCTGAGCAGCGTGTAGCTGGTGAACAGCACGAGCGTGCCGCGCCCGAACTGCTCGCAGGTCAGGGCCAGCAGTTTCGCCAGTTCAAGTGCGAACGCATCGGTGGAGTAGCCCGAAGCCTCGGGCAGCCAGGTGGGCACGTAGCAGCGGGCCTGGCGCGCCAGGTCGAAAGGGCTGTCGAAGACCAGGGTGCGGGCGGGCTCGGGCAGCCGGTCCAGGCCCAGCCGGCGCAGCAGCCAGTCGAAGGAACTGTCCACCGTCAGCGTGGCGCTGGTGAAGAGCACGCGCCGCAGGCCACTCCAGAGCGTTTCGTGCAGGCGCGGACCGGCCTCCACGGGCAGGCGGATGAATGTGGTCTCCAGGCTCACCGGATGCAGCTCGCTCCAAGTGACGGCCTCGCCGCCTTCGTCGTCCTCCTCGAGCAGCAGAGCCAGCAGGGCCGCGGCCTCCAACAGGTTCTCCTGCTCGCCGCGCAGCTCGGCCACCAGGGCCAGCAGGTTTTCCTCGCGGGCCGACTCCAGCAGCCCCAGGCAGCTGCGCAGGGCGCCGGCCAGTCCGGCCAGCCCCTCCTCCACCTGGCGACAGGGCTCGGCCAACAGGCGCAGGGGGGAATTCTCGCCCTTCAGGCGCTCCTTCTGCGTGTAGCGCGAACGCTGCAGGGCCGCACCGTGGCGCTCCTTCTGCACGGCGGCCAGGGCGGCGCGGGCCCGCAACACGGGTTCCAGCGCGGCGTCCACGGCCTCGGCCACGGACTCCAGCCCGCGCAGGCCGGGCTCCACCTGCTGGAGGGCGGCGTCCCGCGCGCTCCAGGCGGCGCGCAACTGTTTGAGCAGGCCGCGCCCCTGGCCCTGGGGATCATGCAGGGCCCGCAGACGCCCCTCGGTCAGGGCGAAGGAGAAACTGCGCCGCAGGTGCTGATCGGCGCTGCGGCCGAACTGGTGGGCTTCGTCGACGATCAAGGTGTCGAAGCTGCCCAGCACGCCGTGGTCCACGCCCAGGTCGGCCAAGAGCAGGCTGTGATTGACCACCACCAGGTGCGAAGCCTGGGCCTGCAGGCGGGCGCGGGCGCCCCAGCAGACGGCCGGGGCCTCGGGTTGGGCGGCCGAGCCGCGGCAGCCCGGGTTGGCGCAGGCCGAGCCCTCGCTGCGCACCTGGCTCCAGAGGCGCGGCAGCTGGTGGGCCCGGAAACCCGTGCACTCCTCGATGTCGCCCGAGCGCGTCAGGGCCGCCCAGCTCACAACGGGCAGCAGGGCCAGGCGGTCGGCGGGCGACAGCCGCTCGCGGGCCTCGTCCAGCAAGCGCTCCAGCCGACGCTGGCAGAGGTAGTTGCCCCGGCCCTTGAGCACCGTGGCGCGGAAGGGCCGGCGCAACAGGCGGCCCAGCCGCGGGATGTCTTTGTCGAAAAGCTGGTCCTGCAGGTTGCGCGTGTGCGTACTGACCAGCACGGGGCCGCCGCCGGCGTCCCGGCGCGCCGCGCCGGTGAGCATGGCGGGCAGGAGGTAGGCGAAGGATTTGCCCGTGCCCGTGGCGGCCTCGGCCACCCAGCAGGCCGTCTTCCCTTCCGCGGGAGCCGCGTCCAGCAACAGACCCACCTCGCGGGCCAGCTCCTCCTGTTGGGGCCGGCGCCGAAAGCCCTCCACGGCGGCCTGCAGGCGCCCGTCGGCCCCAAACCACTGGGTGGCGTCAAAGGCGGACTCCCCCGCCCCGCCCGCGCCTTCGCATTCGTAGACGTTGACCCGGCAGGGCGGCTGGGCTTGGCGCCAGGCCGGGCCCGGACCCTCGCGCTTGACCCAGTCCAGCAGGCCCTGGAAGATCCCTTCCTGCGGATCGCCCGTGCCGCCGGCCAGCAGGGCCAGACGTCGCAGCAGCGGCAGCTCCAGCCCCGTTCCCAACTGCAGCAGGCTGAGCAGGATTTCCCCGGCGGCCTCGGCGTCGTCCAGCGCGCGGTGGGCGTTCTCCAGCGGCACGGCCAGGGTGGCGGCCACCTCGGCCAGCCGGTGGCTGGGATTGAGCGGCAGCAGGCAGCGCGCCAGGGGCACCGTGTCCAGCCCCGCCGCCAGCGGACGCCAGGCTCGGCCGGCCCGGGCCGCGCAGCGCTGCAGCACGCCCTGGTCAAAGGCCAGATTATGGGCCACGATGGGTGAATCGCCAATGGCCGCCAGGACCTCGTCCAGGACGGCCTCCAGCGGCTGGGCCTTCTTGAGCTTGCGCGGATCGATGCCGGTCAGGTGCAGGATGCGGGGCGGCACGGGCCCGGAGGGTTTCACCAGCGTGGAGATCCGGGACGCGACCTGGCCCGCTTCATAGCAGGCCAGGCCGATCTCGATGATCTCGCAATCCTCCTCGAGCCCCGTGGTCTCCAGGTCCAGGGCGACGAAGCGGGTCAGCCCCAGGGCGGCCAGCAGGGCGGTGGGAGGTCTCAATCCTGTTCCTTTCGCCAGCGCAGGCGCGGCTGCTTGACGGCCCGCACGTCGTCCAGCTTGCGGACGGGCGTGGTGTTCGGCGCACTCTCCAGCAGCGGGTTCTTTTCCTCGCACTCGCGGTGGATCTGGCGCATGGCCGCGATGAAGCGGTCCAGCGTGGCCCGGCTCTCCGTCTCGGTGGGTTCGACCATCAGGGCCTCGGGCACGATGAGCGGGAAGTAGGTGGTGGGCGCGTGCAGGCCGAAGTCCAGCAGGCGCTTGGCGATGTGGCTGGCCTTGTAGCCCAGCCGCTTCTGGTTGATGGCGCTGAACACCACCTCGTGCAAGGGGATGCCCTCGAAGCCGACCTTGTAGAGGTCCTGCAGGCCGACGCGCACGTAGTTGGCGTTGAGGATCGCGTACTCGGAGACGCGGCGCAGGCCGCGGGCGCCCAACCGGCGGATGTAGGCGTAGGCCCGCACCAGCGCGCCGAAGTTGCCGAAGTAGGCGTGGACGGGGCCGATGGAATCCGGGCCGGGCTCGCCCCAGACCACCTGCTCGCCGGCGCGCACGGGCAGCGGTCCGGGCAGGAAGGGCGCCAGCCGCTGCTTGACCACCAGGGGGCCGGCTCCCGGGCCGCCGCCGCCGTGGGGCACGCTGAAGGTCTTGTGCAGGTTGATGTGCATGATGTCGAAGCCCAGCTCGCCGGGCTTGACGATGCCCAGCAGGGCGTTCAAGTTGGCGCCGTCCATGTAGCTCAGGGCGCCCACGGCGTGCACCAGCTCGTTGATCTCCACGATGTGGCGCTCGAAGATCCCCACCGTGTTGGGGTTGGTGATCATGAAGGCGGCCACGTCCTCGTCCAGCAGGGCCTTCAGGGCCTCCAGATCCATGCAGCCGTCGGCCGCGCTCTTCACCTGGACCACCTCGTAGCCCGACATGGCGATGGAAGCAGGGTTGGTGCCGTGGGCGGCGTCGGGGATGATCACCTTGCGGCGCGGCCGGCCCAGCTTTTCGTGGTAGGCGCGGATCATGAACAGGGCGGTCAGCTCGCCGTGGGCGCCGGCCACGGGCTGCAGGGTCACGGCGTCCATGCCGCTGATGGTCTTGAGGGCCTCGCCCAGCTCCCAGAGCAGGGTCAACGCCCCCTGGGCCTCGGCGGCGGGCTGCGCGGGATGCAGGCCCGTGAAGCCGGGCAAAAGGGCCAGTCCGTCGTTGACCTTGGGGTTGTACTTCATGGTGCAGGAACCCAGCGGGTAGAAGTCCTTGTCCACGTGGTGGTTCAACGTGGAAAGGCCCAGGTAGTGGCGCACCACTTCGCCTTCCACCACCTCGGGCAGACCCAGGGGTCGCGTGCGCAGGCCCCGCTGGGGCAGGCGCGGCTCCAGGCCGCCGAAATTCACGCCGCCCGTGGCCGCCGTGAAGCTGCCGGCGCCGGGACGGGATTTCTCGAAGATCAACTCAGGCATGGGTTCCCTCCTCGCGCAGGGCGGCGGCCAGCCCGTCCAGCCAGCGCTGGAGGTCGGCCTGCTCCTGCAGTTCGTTCACGGCCACCAGCAGCAGTTCGGCGCCCAGCTCCGCGGGCAGGGGCAGGCCTGCAGCCAGCCCGGCCGCGCGCATGCGGGCCAGCACGGCGTCGCGCCGCGGCACATGCAGGGCGAACTCGCGGAAGCGCTCGCCCGCGCCCATCAGGCTCACGCCGGGCAGCGCGGCCGCGCGCTCGGCCAGCCAGGCACAGCGGGTGTAGAGGGACTGGGCCTTCTCGCGCAGGCCCACCGGCCCCAGCAGGGCCAGGTGGATGGTGGCGAAGGTGGCCACCAGGGCCTGGTTCGTGCAGATGTTGCTGGTGGCCTTTTCCCGGCGGATGTGCTGCTCGCGGGTCTGAAAGGTCAGCACGTAGCCCCGGGCGCCCACGGCGTCCAGGGTCTCGCCGATCAGCCGGCCGGGCATGTATTTGACCAGGTCGCCGCGGGCCGCGAACAGCCCGATGTAGGGGCCGCCGAACTGCAGGGGCTGGGAGATGGACTGGCCCTCGGCCACGGCGATGTCCGCGCCGACCTCGCCCGGGCACTCGAACAGGGCCACGGCCAGCGGATCGAAGCCCTGCACCAGCAGGGCGCCGGCCTCGTGGGCGGCGGCGGCCAGCGGGGCCACGTCCTCGATCAGGCCCAGCGCGTTGGGGCTCTGCACCACCACGGCGGCCACGTCCGCACCCAGCCGGGCGACCAGGCTCTCCGGGCTGAGCCGGCTGGCGCCGACGCCCAGCAGTTCCAGCTCCACCTCGCCCGCCAGGGGATGCAGGTAGGTGCGCAGCACGTCCAGCCAGCGCGGGTTCAGCTGGGCCGCCACCAGCACGCGGCGCCGGGCGGGCTCCTTGTCCTGCTTGACGGACAGGGCCATGCGCACGCCCTCCACCAGCGCGGTGGCGCCGTCGTAGAGCGAGGCGTTGGCCAGCTCCAGGCCGGCCAGCTCGCTGACCATGGTCTGGAATTCGAAGATGGTCTGGAGCGTGCCCTGGCTTACTTCTGCTTGATAGGGCGTGTAGGCCGTGATGAACTCGGAGCGCATGGCCAGGCTGCGCACGGTCTCGGGCAGGTGGCCCACGTAGGAACCGCCGCCCAGATAGCAGTCCTGGGGCGGCCAGGGCTGATTGCGGGCCGCCAGCTCGCCCACGTGGCGGGTCAGCGCGGCCTCGGAGAGCGGTTCGGCCAGCTCCAGCGGGCGGGTCTGGCGCAGGGACTCCGGCACGCTCTCGAGCAGGTCCTCGAAGCGCGCCACACCGATGGCCGCCAGCATGTCGCGGCGGTCGGCCTCTGTATGCGGAATGTAGGGCATGGATCCTCCGGTTTCCCGGCGGCGGGCCGGGCGAACTCAAAAACAAACGGCGGACCGGATGGTCCGCCGTCTTGGGGTCTGGCAGGCAGCGGACTGGCAGGCGAAGGCCGGGGCCCTCGCCGGGCCGCGGGACTACATGTCGATGTGCTCTTCGTAGTCCTCGGGGCTGAGCAGCTCGTCCAGCTCGCTTAGGTCGGTCAGGCGGATCCTGTAGATCCAGCCGCGGCCGTAGGGGTCCTGGTTCAGGGTGTCCGGTCCGTCCGGGAGATCTTCGTTGAACTCCTGGATCACGCCCGAGACCGGCGCGTAGATGTCCGCCGTGGCCTTGACGGCGTCGATGGTGCCGATGCTCTGTCCCTTCTGGAACTCGGCCCCGACCTCGAACAACTGCACGTCCACGATGTCCCCCAGTTCGCCCTGGGCGTGGTCCGTGATGCCGATCAGGACGGTTCCGTCCTCCACCAGCACCCACTCGTGCTCTTCCGTGTACAGCAGGTTGCCCGGAATGTTCATGTGTCTCTCCATGTATGTGGGTTCCACCGGACCCCGCGGGTCCCGGTGAGACTTAGCCTTGAAAAGTCCAGTGTTCCAAAAATTTGATGTCGAATTCGCCCGAGCGGAAGACCGGATCGGACATCAGCTGCAGGTGGAAGGGGATGGTGGTCTTCACCCCTTCGATCACGTACTCGCTGAGGGCGCGGCGCATGCGGTCCAGGGCCTTCTCCCGGGTGGGAGCGTGGACGATCAGCTTGCCCAGCAGGCTGTCGTAGTTGGGCGGAATCTGATAGCCCTGGTAGATGTGGCTGTCCACGCGCACGCCGATCCCACCTGGCACGTTGAGCGCGCCGATCAGGCCGGCGAAGGGCCGGAAGCCCTTGGCCGGGTCCTCGGCGTTGATCCGGCACTCGATGGCGTGGCCATTGAGCCGGATGTCGTCCTGGGTGAATTCAATGGCATCGCCGTGGGCCGCCCGGATCATCTGGCGGATCAGGTCCACGCCCGTCACCATCTCGGTGACGGGATGCTCCACCTGGATGCGCGTGTTCATCTCCATGAAATAGAACTCGCCGCCTTCCACCAGGAACTCCATCGTGCCCGCGCTGTCGTAGCCCACGGCCTTGGCCGCGTTCACCGCCGCGCGCCCCATCCGCTCGCGCAGCTCGGGGCTGACCGCCGGGCTGGGGCACTCCTCCACCAGCTTCTGGTGGCGGCGCTGGACCGAGCAGTCGCGCTCCAACAGGTGGATCACGTTGCCCTTCTTGTCGCCCAGGATCTGCAGCTCCACGTGGCGCGGGTGCTCGAGGAATTTCTCCAGGTAGAGGCCCGGGTTGCCGAAACCGGCCTCGGCCTCGGCGCGGGCCGTGCTGAAGGCGTTCTCCAACTCTTCGGGACCGCGGGCCACGCGCATGCCGCGCCCGCCGCCCCCCGCCGTGGCCTTGAGGATGACCGGATAGCCCACCTCGGCGGCGAACTGGCGGGCCTCCTCCACGCTCTCCAGCAGGCCCGGGCTGCCCGGGATGCAGGGCACGCCGGCTTCGCGCATGGTGCGCTTGGCCTCGGCCTTGTCGCCCATCCGCCGGATCACGTCGCCGCGCGGGCCCACGAAGGCCAGGTCATGATCGCGGCACATGTCGGCGAAGGCGGCATTCTCCGAGAGGAAGCCGTAGCCCGGATGGAGCGCGTCGCACTGGGTGATTTGGGCCGCCGTCAGGATGGCCCGGGTGTTGAGGTAGCTCTCGCTGGACGCCGGGGGACCGATGCAGATGGCGTCGTCCGCGAAGCGGACGTGCAGGCTGTCGGCGTCCGCCGTGGAGTAGACGGCCACGCTCTCGATGTTCAGTTCCCGGCAGGCGCGGATGATCCGCAGCGCGATCTCGCCCCGGTTGGCGATGAGCATGCGTTTGAACACGGGCGCCTCGTCTCAGGGTTCGATGCGGAACAGGACCTGGTCGAACTGGACGGGTTGGCCGTTCTCCACCAGGATCTCCACCACCCGGCCGCTCAGCTCCGCCTCGATCTCGTTCATGATCTTCATGGCTTCCAGGATGCAGAGGGTCTTGCCGGGGGCGATCATGTCGCCCACCTTGACGAAGGGCTCCTTGTCCGGGCCGGGCGAGCGATAGAAGGTGCCCACCATGGGCGCCTTGACCTCCAGCAGGTGGGAGGCCGTCGCCGGCGCGGGCGGGGCGGCCGCCGGAGCCATCTGGTAGACGGGGGCCGGCGCGGGCGCGTAGCCGCCGGGCAGACCCGCGGGCTGCAGGGGCGCGGGCGCCAGGGTGTGCTTCTCGATGCGGATGCTCAGCTCGCCCTCTTCCACTTCCAGCGAGGAGATGGCCGAGGCCTCCACGAGTTTCACCAGCTTGCGGATCTCATTGAAATCCATGCTTATCCCTTCACTCGCTCGACGTATTCGCGCTTGCGCGTGTCCACGCGGATCACTTCTCCCTCGCTGACGAAGAAGGGCACGTTGACCGTGGCGCCGGTCTCCAGCTTGGCGGGCTTCTTGCCGCCCTGGGCCGTGTCGCCCTTGTCGTTGGGCTCCGTCTCCACGATGCGCAGATCCACCGTGACCGGCAGCTCGATGCCCAGGGCCTCCTCGCCGTGGAAGAGCACGTCCACCTCGGTGTTCTCCTTCATCAGGTCGATGACCTCCTCCACCAGGACGGTGGGCAGGTGCAGCTGATCGAAGGTCTCGTTGTCCATGAAGACGTAGCCGTTGGGGTCCTGGTAGAGGTACTGGAGTTTGCGGCTCTCCAACCGGACGATCTCGATTTTCTCTCCCGAGCGGAAGGTGGGTTCCAGCACCCGGCCCGTGCGCACGTTCTTGATCTTGGTGCGCACGAAGGCGCCGCCCTTGCCCGGCTTGACGTGCTGGAACTCGACGATGCGGAAAATCTCGCCGTCGATCATCACGGTCAAGCCGGTGCGGAAATCAGCCGTTGAGGCCATCTGCGTTGAACTCCCTTGTCTGTCCTGTCCAGCTGTCGAATTTATGATTCAAGCGCTGGAGAAAAAGCCCTGCGGACGCTTTTCGGGCGGGCTCGGGCGCGCTTCTTCGCCGCCTTTTCGCTTCCCTACCGGGCTTTTACCGTCGTCCTGATGTGAAAACAACGTTCATTCTGGTTTTCACGATCTGATCCATTGCGCCGGTATTCCCAATTGGGCTACAATGACTCCTGTTCAAACGGGCTAAGCGGATCTGGATTCAACCGCTCCGGATTCGCGTCCGCGGCGGAATCCGCGTCCCCCGCCTGCAGCAGCGCCTGGAATTGGGCTTCGTCCAGCACGGGCACGCCCAGGGCGCGGGCCTTCTCCAGCTTGGATCCGGCTTCCGCTCCGGCCACCACGTAGTGCGTCCGGGCCGAGACGCTGGAGCTGACCTTGGCCCCGCGGGCTTCGAGCAGCGCCTGGGCCGCCCGGCGCTCCAGGCCGGCCAGGGTGCCGGTGAGCACCACGGTTCGTCCCCAGAAGGGGCCGCCGGCCGCCACGGGACCGCGGTCGGGCTCCTCGCGCGTCAGGTCCAGGCCGCCCAACTCCAGTCGTTTCAACAACTCCTGGTTGTCCGGGAGGGCGAACCAGCGCGTGACGCTGGCCGCCAGCACGGGACCCACCCCGTCCAGGTTCTGCAGTTCCTCCGCGGGACGCGCGGCCAGGGCCCGCAGGCTGCCGGCGTGCCGCAACAGCGTGCGCGCCGCCTTGGCTCCCACTCCGCGGATGCCCAGGGCGAAGAGCAGGCGACTGGGGGGGCGCGTTTTCCCCATCTCAATGGATTGCATGACGTTCGACACACTTTTCTCGCCCATCCGCTCACATTCCAGCAGTTGCTCCGGGCGCAGATGGAAGAGGTCCGAGACGTCGCGCAGGTGGCCCAGGCGGATCAACTCGGCCACAAGGCGATCCCCCAGCCCCTCCAAGTCCAGGGCCGGCCGAGAGACGAAATGCTCCAGCGCGGCCTGGCGCACGGCCGGGCATCCCGGGTTCAGGCAGCGCAGGGCCGACTCCCCCTCCTCCCGCCGCAGCCCATGGCCGCACTCCGGACAGTCCGCCGGCGCCTGCACTGCAGGGAAGCCCGCCGGATCCTCCGCCGGGCCCGTGACCTTGGGGATCACGTCGCCGCCCTTTTCCACCCAGACCCGCATCCCGGGCCGGATGCCCCGGCGCTGGATCTCATCCTCGTTGTGCAGGGTGGCCCGGGCGATGACCGAACCGGCCACGGCGACGGGTTCCAGCTCGGCCACCGGCGTGACCACGCCCGTGCGCCCCACCTGCCAGGTGACGGCGCGCAGCACGGTTTGGACGGCCTGGGCCGGAAACTTGCGGGCCACGGCCCAGCGCGGCGCCTTGGCCGTCCAGCCCAGCCCGGCCCGCGGGGCAATCTCGTCCAGCTTGACCACCACGCCGTCGGTGTCCAGCGGCAGCCCGGCGCGCTCCGTCTCCCAGCGCGCGCAGTAGGCCAGCACCTCCGCCAGTCCCGCGCAGCGCGCGGCGTGCGGAAAGACCGGCAGGCCGGCGTGGCGCAGCCAGTCCAGCTGGGCGCTCTGGGTGGCGGGGGCTGCGGCTCCTTCCAGCACGGCCAGATCGTAGAGGAAGACCTTGAGGCCGCGGGCCCGCAGTTCGGCGGCATCCAGCAGTTTCAGGCTGCCGGCGGCGGCGTTGCGCGGGTTGGCGAACAGGCGTTCGCCGGCCTCGGCGCGGCGGGCGTTGAGGGCCTGGAAATCGGCGTGTTCCAGCACCACCTCGCCGCGCGCCACCAGCCGGGCGGGCGGCGCGTCCAGCGCCAGCGTTGCGGGCAGGTTGCTCAGCTGTCGGGCCTGGGCCGTGATTTCCTCGCCCGACTCGCCGTCTCCGCGCGTGGCTGCCAGCACCAGCTCGCCCTGTTCGTAGATCAGCGAGATGCTGGCCCCGTCCAGCTTCAGTTCGCAGGACCAGACCAGTTCCGGCAGTTGTTTGGGAAGGGCAAAGAGGTCGGGCTGGGGCGGCGCGGCCGCCAAGGCCTCGGCCACGCGGCGCGCGAAATCGGCCAGTTCCTCGTCGCTGTAGGCGTTGGCCAGGCTGTAGAGGCGGGGTTCGTGGCGGACCTCGGGGCGGCCGGTACGCGCCGTCTCCCGCTGGCCCACCCGGCGGGTGGGGGAATCAGGCAGGGCCCAGTCCGGATGCTCGGCTTCGGCCGCGGCCAGGAGCTGCAGCCGGCGGTCGTACTCGGCGTCGGGGAGCTCGGGGGCGGCCTCGTCGTAGTAGAGCCGGGCGTGGCGCTGCAGGTCGCGGGTCAGGGCCACCAGCTCGGCCTGGCTGGCGGGGGGCCGGGCGGGATCCATCAGCACTCTTCCGAATCCACGTCCAGCAGGGCGTGCACGGGCACGCCGGCCGCCTCCAGCCGGGCGCGGCCGGGCAGGAAGCTCAGGTTGAGCACGCAGGCGGCGGCGACGGGCTGGCCACCCAGGTCGCGCACCAGCCCGGCGGCGGCCAGCAGGGTCCCGCCGGTGGCCAGCAGGTCGTCCACCAGCAGCACGCGCTGGCCGGGCGCGCAGGCGTCGGCGTGGACCTGGAGCGAGTCCGTCCCGTACTCCAGCTCGTAGCTGCGGCTGACGGTCCTCCAGGGCAGTTTGCCGGGCTTGCGCGCGGGGACGAAGGGTTTGCCGGCCCGCAAGGCCAGCGGGGCGCCGAACAGGAAACCCCGGGCCTCGATGCCCAGCACCACGTCGAAACCGGCGGGCGGGCAGAGCTCCAGCAGGCGGCGCAGGCACCACTCAAAGGCCGCCGGCTGTTGCAGGATGGGCGTGATGTCCTTGAAGCCGATGCCCGGCTTGGGGAAATCCGGCACGGTGCGGATGATGTTCGCCAGATCCATGTGGTCCTCGTCGTTGTATTCCACAAGCTCCGCCACGAAGCTCACGAAGGACAGCGAAGCTCACGAAGATTTTTCGCTGCTATCCCGCTCGATCCAGCAGGACACAGGGTGGCTGGGAAAGCCCTTGGCACCCCCAGCCCGGCCCGTCCCAGTCCTTGCATCTCTCTGCGGCTTCGTGCTCTTCTCCGCCCTTCCCGCCCTTCGTGGTGAGTGTGATTCAGCGGACAGAGAAGCCCGTGATGGGCGGCAACTCGACCTTGCGCTGCTCCACCTGGGTGATGCGCACGCGGCCGCTGAGCAGCATGACCTTGCGCATCAGCACGGCGATCTTGTCGCGCCCGCCCTGCAGCACGGCTTCCACCGAGCCGTCGGGCAGGTTGCGCACCCAGCCTGCCAGCTCCTGTTCCCGGGCCAGGCGGCTGAAGGCGTAGCGGAAGCCCACGCCCTGCACGTCCCCCTGGAAGAGCAGCTGTTCCGATTGCATCAGGGGCGGCATCAGGCCTCCTCGGCTTTGAGATCGCGGGTCATCAGACGGCCCACCTCCTCGCGGGGATCGCGCCCTTCAAAGAGGATGGCGTGCACGGCGGCCGTGATAGGCATGGCCACACCCAGGCGACCGGCCAGCTCGTGGGCGCCCTCGGTGGTGCGCACGCCCTCGGCCACCATCTCCATTCCGGCCAGGACCTGTTCCAGGCTGCGACCCCGGCCGATCTGCTCGCCCACGGCACGGTTGCGGCTGTGGCGGCTGGCGCAGGTGACGATCAGATCGCCGATCCCCGCCAGTCCACTGAAGGTCTCCGGCCGGCCGCCCAGGGCCGTGCCCAGCCGGGCCATCTCCACCATCCCGCGGGTCATCAGGGCGGCCTTGGTGTTGTCGCCGAAGCCCAGCCCGTCGCACATGCCCGCCGCCAGGGCGATGACGTTCTTCAAGGCGCCCCCCAGCTCCACGCCCGTCAGGTCGCCGTTGCGGTAGACGCGAAAGGTGGAACTGGAAAACAGCCGCTGGACTTCCTCCAGCAGGCCGGCCGAGCCGCCGGCGGCCACCACGGCGGTGGGCACGTCGCGGCTGACCTCCTCGGCGTGGCTGGGTCCCGACAGACAGACGTAGGCCGCCGGATCGTGGCCGGGCAGGACTTCCGCCACCACCTGGGAGAGGCGCAGCAGGCTGCGCTGCTCGATGCCTTTGGCCACGTTCACCAGCGGCAGGCCGGGCGGCAGCAGGGGCGCCAGCCGGCCCAGCAGCGCGCGCTGGGTGTGGCTGGGCACGGCCAGCACCAGCCAGTCGGCGTCCTCCAGCAGCCAGTCCAGCTCCTGCCGGACGTGAATGGCGGGCGGCAGGAAGATGCCCGGCAGGAAGACGGCTTCGCGTTCGCCCCTGGCGTAGCGTTCCACCACGCCCGGGTCGTACTCCCAGGCCCGCACGCGGCAGCCGCGCTGGTGCAGGAGCAGGGCCAGGGCCGTGCCCCAGGAGCCCATCCCGGCCACGGCCACGCGCGGGGAGGCAGCGGCGGTTGCGCGGCTTCGTGCTGGCTGGCGGTTCACGAATCTCCTTTCAGCGCTCGGGCTCCTCGTGTCGCGAACGCCAGCGCGGATCCCCGGCGGGCGCGCCCCAGAGGGTCGGTTCCACGCCGCGGCGCAGTCGGTCCAGATTCTGGCGATGGGTGAAGAGCAGCAACAGGGCCAGCCCGAGCGCGTAGCCGGTCGGGGCTGCGCCGCCCTCGCCGGTCACGCCCTGCAGCAGCGGATAGAGCAGGCCGCCACCGAGGGAGGCCGGCGCCATCCGCCGGCTGGCCAGCAGGACGAGCACCATGCCCAGCAAGGCCAGCAACGCGGCCCACGGCGCCAGGATCAGGGCCGCCCCGGCCCCGGTAGCCACGCCCTTGCCGCCCTTGAAGCGGGCCCAGGGCGAGGCGCAGTGCCCCAGCACGGCCGCCAGCCCGCAAGCCGCGGCCAGGCCGGACGAGTCCGACAGCCCGCGCGCCAGTCCGGCGGCGGCCAGCCCCTTGCCCAGGTCCACCAGCAGCGTGAGCAGGCCCCAGCGCCAGCCCAGCAGCCGACCCACGTTGGTGGCGCCACTGGAGCCCGAGCCCGTTTGGGTGGGATCCGGCGCGCCGCGCCAGCGGGCAAGCCAGACCCCGGTGGGCAGACCACCCAGCCCCCAGGCCGGCAGCAGGAACGCGGCCTGTAGCAGGAGGCTCATGGCTGGCAGCGGGTCGGAGCGCTCCCCACTTCCCCTCCATCACGACGGACGCGCGGTTGCGCGGCCTGCCCAGCGGGCGTTCCAATACCACAGTGTGATCGGGGTCCCGCCCGCACCGGCGCGGGACCCCGCCTCGCCTCAGACTTGCGGGATGCCCGCCGGCGGCAGGCCCATCTTGGCGCGGACCTTGGCCTCGATCTCCTTCAGGAGCTCGGGCTTCTCGGTCAGCAGGGTCTTGACGTTGTCGCGGCCCTGGCCC
This sequence comes from Candidatus Delongbacteria bacterium, assembly GCA_041675285.1. Taxonomy (NCBI): domain Bacteria; phylum Candidatus Delongiibacteriota; species Candidatus Delongbacteria bacterium. The sequence continues at coordinate 54,722 of JBAYTZ010000009.1, read as the reverse complement.
AGGCGCTCCTCGCCGTAGCTGAACCAGGTCCCGCTCTTGGAGATCACCTCGTGCTCCAGGCCCAGGTCGATGAGTTCGCCGGTCTTGGAGATGCCCTCGCCGAAACCGATGTCGAACTCGGCTTCGCGGAAGGGGGCGGCCAGCTTGTTCTTGACGACCTTGACGCGCGTGCGGTTGCCCACTGCGTCCTGGCCCACCTTGACCGTGCCCACCCGGCGGATGTCCAGCCGGATGCTGCTGTAGAACTTGAGCGCGTTGCCGCCCGTGGTGGTTTCGGGATTGCCGAACATGACGCCGATCTTCATGCGGATCTGGTTGATGAAGATCAGGCAGCAGTTGGATTTGGAGACCACGGTGGTGAGCTTGCGCATGGCCTGGCTCATGAGCCGGGCCTGGGTGCCCACGTGGTAGTCACCCATCTCGCCCTCAATTTCCGCCTTGGGAACCAATGCGGCCACCGAGTCCACCACCACGATGTCGATGGCGTTGGAGCGGATCAGCTTCTCGGCGATGGCCAGCGCCTGCTCGCCGTAATCGGGCTGGGAGACCAGCAGGTTGTCCGTGTCCACGCCCAGCTTGCGGGCGTAGATCGGGTCCAGGGCGTGCTCGGCGTCGATGAAGGCGCAGAGGCCGCCCAGCTTCTGGGCCTCGGCCACGAAGTGCAGGGTCATGGTGGTCTTGCCCGAGCTCTCCGGGCCGAAAATCTCCACGATGCGCCCGCGGGGAATGCCCCCGATACCCAGGGCGCGGTCCAGCATCAGGCTGCCGCTGGGAATCACCGAGACGTCCATGATGGCGCCGTTGTCCCCCAGGCGCATCACCGAGCCCTTGCCGAATTCCTTGTCGATCAGCCCGATGGCCTCTTTGACGGCTTTCTGTCGTTCGTCCATGGTTGCCATGAGTCCTCTTATTCCGCTGTCGATGCTTCGCGTTCGTTTCCACTCAAGATATGCCGGGTCAGGACATGATGCTCGGCTCCAGCCGGCCGCAGCCGGCTCTCGATCAACTGCAGGTGGCCCAGGCGCAGGGCCAGGGGCAGGGGCGGAAAGGCCAGATGGGCCGCCGCCAGGTCCGCCCGACACTGCTTCACACGCCCCAGGGTCAGGTGGGGCTTGAAGCCCGACTCCGCCGGGGGCCGGCCCAGCCGGCGCAGGCGCGACTCGAGCTCCCGCACCAGGCGCTCCAGGGGCTCCAGCCACCCGGCCAGCCCCACCCAGAGCACGCGCGGCGCGGCGGGCGGCCCAAAGATCCCGGGCAAGCCCAGCTTCAGCTCCAGCGGCGCGTGGCGGGCGGCCAGCTCTTCCAATTGCGCGTCCAGCGCAGGGATCTCCGCCTCCTCCACGTCCCCCAGAAAACGCAGAGTCAGGTGGAGCTGCTCCCTGGGCAGCCAGTTGATTCGATCCCGCCGGCTGGCAAGCTGGTCGCGCGTGCGGCCCAGCTCGGCGCGGATCTCCTCCGGCAGCGCCAGCGCGATGAACAACCGGCGGGTCATCTCGCTTGCCTCCGAACCGACACGCAGGGCCCAAGGGAAGACGCGAAGAAATCCAAAGAGGAAAGACCGGTCATGGCGCGCCGCTCCGGCTTGGATTCGTAGGACACGAAGACTCGGGACGAGCACGAAGAGCCCATGAACGGATTCACTGCCGGGCTCTATCCTTTGTTGGTCCTTCCCGCTCTTCCCGCTCTTCCTGCCCTTCGTGAGCTTCGTGAGCTGCGTGTCCCGTCTGGGTCTTCGTGTCCTGCAGGATCTCAAGCAACCAAGCCCAGGCCTGACCCGCCGCCCGCTGGCGGATCTGGCCGCGGTTGCCGCGCAGGTCCAGCCGGCGCGTGAGCAGACACTCCGGCCCGGCCAGCCCCAGCCAGACCGTGCCCACGGGCTTGTCCGGCGTGCCGCCCGCAGGACCGGCGATCCCGGTCAGCGCCAGGCCCCACTGCGCCCGCAGGCGCTGGCGGACCCCCAGCGCCAGGGCCCCGGCGCAGGCCTCGGAGACCGCCCCGTGCTCCTCCAGCAGCTCCCGGGGCACGCCCAGCAGCTCGCTCTTGACGGCGTTGGAATAGGCCACCACGCCGCCGGGAAAGACCTCCGAGCTGCCCGGCAGATCCGTCAGTTCCCGGGCCAGCCAGCCCCCCGTGCAGGACTCGGCCAGGGCCAGCGTGGCCGACCTGCGGCACAGGGCCGCGAAGACCAGCTCCACCACCGGCGCGCCGCTCTCGGCCAGCAGGCAGTCCCCCAGCCGCTCGCGCACCAGCTGCCGGGCCGCCGCCGCACGGGCTTCCAGCTCCGGCGGATCCAGGGCCGGCAGGCGCAGCCGCAACAGCACGCCGTCCGGACTGGGATAGAAGCCCACCTCGCCCAGGGCCTCCAGCTCGGCCAGGGGCTCCAGCCGCTGGGAGAGATCCGCCTCGGGCAGGCGCCGGCTGCGGAAGGCCAGCACGCGGCCCCGGGGCCGGGCGCCCAGTCGCCGGGCCAGCAGGGGCAGCACGCCGGAGGCCAGCAGGTGGCGCAGCTCGCTGGGCACCCCGGGCAGGGCGATCCAGAGCCGGTCGTCGCGTTCGAAGAGCAGGCCGTTGGCCGTGCCCACCTCGTTGGGCAACGCGCCGCCGGGGACGGGGTGGAGGGCCTGGCTGCGCTGCAGCTCCCCGGGCACGCGGCCGCGAGCGGCGAACCAGGCCTGCAGCTCGCGCCAGCGCGTCTCGTCAAAGACCAATTCGGCGCCGAAGGCCGCGGCCAGGACCTGGCGCGTGCGGTCGTCCAGGGTGGGGCCCAGCCCGCCCGAACTGATCACCAGTTCCAGCCCGCCCGCGGGATCCAGCAGGGCCGCCACCTCGGCCCGGATGGCCGCCTCGTGGTCGCGGATCAGGTGGACGTCCAGCGGTCGCAAGCCCAGTTCTTCCAGGGCGGCGGCCACCTCGCGGCTGTTGGTGTCCTGGGTGTGGCCGTCCAGCAGCTCGTCGCCGATGGCCACCAGCCGAATGCCCGGCACGAACGGCGTCGTCTCGCTCAGCGTTCCCTCCCTGTCGCCTTCCGGGCGCCGTGGGGCGCGCTCCGTCCACTTCGCCGGTCGGGACGGGTGGCCAGCGGCTCCGTGCTGCCCGGTCGTCGCGTTCCCCGATCGCCCCCGGCTACACGAGCCACCAGGCCAGGCCCCAGAGGCCGGCTGCGGCCAGCAGACCGGCCAGCAGGTCGTCCATCAGCACGCCCAGCCCGCCGGGCAGACGCTGGGCCTTGTCCACCAGACCCGGCTTCCAGATGTCGAACAGCCGGAAGAGCAGAAAGGCGCCCAGCCAGCCGGGCCAGCCGGCCAGCAGCGCGGGCGGGCCCAACAGGAGAGTCAGCCACTGGCCGGCCACCTCGTCCACCACCACGCGGCCGGGATCGTGGCCCCAGGCGCGTTCGCCCTCCTCGCAGGCCGCCCAGGCGCTGAGCAGAAGCAGAACGGTGAGCGGAAGGGACAGTGCCAGCGGGATGTGCGGACCGCCGCAGAGCCACCAGAGCGGAAAGGCCAACAGCGAGCCCCAGGTCCCCGGGGCCACGGGCAGGCGGCCCAGCCCCAGACCCAGGGCCCAGAGGCGCAACAGACGCGCGCTCATGGGCGCTCCTTCAGGCTGGGTTGGCGCGCCGGGCGCTCCTCCTCGTCCTCCACACCCCGCAGGGTCCGGCGCAGTTCGCGGCGCACCCGGGCCTGCTGGCGGGCCTGGCGGCGGGCCTCGCGCAGGGCCTCGCGGTGCCGCGGATAGCGCAGCAGGTAGATGAGGAAGGTCGAGAGCGTGAGGGCCGCCGAGAGCAGGAAGCCCGTGCCGATCCAGGCCAGGATGCCGTCCCAGCCCATCAGTCGGGAGAGCCAGGCCGGCGAGAGGTTCTCCACCTCCATCACGTTGAGCCGGAACAGGGCCAGCAGGATGGTGATGAACTGCACGGCGGTCTTCCACTTGCCGATCCGGGTGAAATGTAGGTCCACGCCGCGGTAGAGGCTGACCACCGAGAGCAGCAGGATGCCCAGCTCGGCCAGCGCGATCAGCACGATGCAGGGCACGACCACGGGCACCTGTTGTCCCAGGTCGCCGCGCATGAGCAGGGCGAAGAACAGGCTGACCGAGAGCAGCTTGTCCGCCAGGGGGTCGGCGAACTGCCCGAACTGGGACTCCTGCTGCAGCCAGCGGGCCAGGAAGCCGTCCAGCCAGTCGGTGATGGAGGCGGCCACGAAGATGGCGGTGGCCAGCAGGTGCAGGGGGGTGACGTCGCTGAAAAAGAGAATCAGGAAGGCCGGCACCATGATGAAGCGCAGCAGCGTGAGGAAGTTGGGAATGGTGAACATGGGTCCTCCCCGTCGGGCGCCCGGGGCACCCCTTCCTCGCGCCGGTCCCGTTCCCGGGGCGGACGCGCGCGGTCCGGCCGGGATCCCCTGCCCAGGCAGGGTCTAGCTCAGGCGCTCCCGGCCGTCCAGGGCCCGGGCCAGCGTGAGCTGGTCGGCGGACTCCAGGCTGCCGCCCGACGGCAACCCGCGGGCCAGCCGGCTGATGCGCAGCTCACCGCCCTGCAGGCGCCGCTGCAGGTAGAGGGCCGTGGCGTCGCCCTCCACCGTGGCGCTGGTGGCCAGCACCACCTCGCGCACCGGGCCGCCCGCCACGCGGCGCTCCAGTTCCGCCAGCCGCAGCTGCTCCGGACCCACGCCGTCCAGCGGCGAGAGCACGCCGCCCAGCACGTGATAGACGCCGCGGTACTCGCCCACGCGCTCGATGGCCAACAGATCGGGCACCTGCTCCACCACGCAGATCAGCCCCGCGTCCCGGGCGGGATTGCGGCACACCGGGCAGAGTTCCTCTTCACCCAGGTTGCCGCACTGGCGGCAGAAATGGCAATGCTCGGCCGCCCGCAACAGGGCCGCGGCCAGCTCGCGCGTGCGGCCGGCCTGGAGCAGCAGGTGCAGGCCCAGGCGCAGGGCGGTCTTGCGGCCGATGCCGGGCAGTTTGCCCAGTTCGGCCACCAGAGCCTCGAGGCTGGGGCTGAGTTCGGTCATCAGAGCCCCGGGAACTGCACGCCGCCGGTCAGGGCGGACATCTCGCGCTCGGCCTTGGCCCGGCTCTCGTCCAGGGCGCGGTTGAGGGCCGTCAGCAGCAGGTCCTCCAGCAGGGCCGGATCCGCCGCGGCCGCCGGGTCCACCTGCAGGCGGCGCACCTGCTGGCGACCGCTCACGGTGACGTGCACGGAGCAGCCCTCTTCGCCGGCGCTGGCCGAGTAGTCCTCGCCGGCCAACCGTTCCTTCAGCTGGTCGAGCTTCAGCTTCATCACTTGGGCCTGCTTGATCAGGCCGCCCAGGCCACCCTTCATGCGGGAGGTCCCCCTTGGTTGATGTTCACGCCCGGGCTCAGCCGTCCAGCAGGCGTCCGTCCATGCGCTGGAACAGGTCGTCCAGCAGCGGCGCCTCCCGGCGCAGTTCGGCGAAGCGGCTCTCCGCGTCCAGATGCGTGGGCTGCGCCTTGAGGAAGCGCTCGGACTCGCTGAGCACGCCCTCCTCCAGGCTCAGGCTTAGGCCGGTAGAGGTGCCCAGCACCTGGCGCAGCAGCTCCTCGAGCTCGGGCCGGGCCTGCTCCAGCCGGTCGCGGATCGGTCCGGCGCGCAGCTCGCCCTTGAGCCGCAGCCGGCCCCCCGTCAGCGCGACGGGCAGCAGTTGCAGGAAGCCCTCCAGCAGCAGGGGAAAGCGCTTCTCCACCTCCTGCTGGAACTGCGGCCAGTGCCGGCGCACGCGCTCCAGGTCGAGTTCGGCGGCGGAGGGGTCTGCAGGGGGAGCGGGTGCAGGAACAGGCGGGCCGGGAACGCGAACCGGCCCCGGAAGCGGAGCCGCCTGCGCGGCCGGAGGCGCTGCCGACACGGGCGCAGGAGCGGGCCGGGCGGGAGCGGAACGGGCCTCAGGCGCGGGCGTCAGCTTTTTTTTTTGCCCCTCGGCCGGGGCGAGGCTCTCCAGGCTGGCTGCGGGCAGGCCGGCCAGGCCGCGCAGCAGGTCCTGCAGCTCCAGGCTCTGCTCCATCCGGGTCAGACGCAGCAGGGCCAGTTCGAAGCGCAGGCGCGGATGTCCGCCCCGGCGCACGGCGTCGATCTGGCCGCCCAGATAGGTCAGCATGCGGATCAGGTCGGACTCGGCGAAGGCCGGCGCCAGCGCGCGCAGGCGCTCCAGCACATCCTCGGGCAGCTCGGCGGCCGCGGACTCCGGCTCCAGCCGCAGCAGCAGCAGGCTGCGCAGGCTGTCCGCCAGCTGGAGCAGGAACTCGCCCAGATCGGCGCCGGCGGCGGCCAGATCCCGCGCCAGACGCAGGGCGGCGGCCGCGTCGCGCTCCACCAGGGCGTTCAGGAGCTGGTCCAGCCGTTCCTGGCCCACCAGGCCCAGGGCCTGGACCACCTCGTCGTGCTGGACGGCGCCGTCGGAGAAGCTCAGCACCTGATCCAGCATGGACTGGGCGTCGCGCATGCCACCGTCGGCCCGGCGGGCGATCAGCCGCAGGGTGCGCGCCTCCACCGCCACGCCCTCGCTGGCGCAGACGCGGCCCAGACTCTCCTCGATCTCCAGCGGAGTCAGGCGCTTGAAGTCGAAGCGCTGGCAGCGCGAGAGCACGGTCAGCGGCAGTTTGTGCAGCTCGGTGGTGGCGAAGATGAAGACCGTCTGGGGCGGCGGCTCCTCCAGGGTCTTCAACAGGGCGTTGAAGGCGCTGGTGGAGAGCATGTGCACCTCGTCGATGATGTAGACCTTCCAGCGCGCTTCGCCGGGGCCGTACTTGACGTTGGTGCGCAGTTCACGGATGTCGTTGACCGAATTGTTGCTGGCGCCGTCGATTTCGATCACGTCGAAATGGGTGCCCGCCTGGACGTCCTGGCAGGAGCGGCAGGTGCCGCAGGGGTCCACCGAAGGGCCCTGCTCGCAGTTGAGGCTCTTGGCCAGGATGCGCGCGATGGAGGTCTTGCCCACGCCGCGCGGCCCGCTGAACACGTAGGCATGGGCGATGCGGCCGCTTTTCAGCGCGTTCTCGAGAGTCCGGACCACATGCCGCTGGCCGATCACCTCGGAAAAGCGCTGCGGGCGCCACTTGCGCGCCAGGACCAGATAGGACATGCAGACTCCAGGGAATTCGGCTGCGGAATGGAAGGGCAGGCGAAGAGGATGTCCATCATCCCCATTGGACCGGCCGAGTGAAGATGACGGATGGCCGCGGCACAAGCCAGGATCACCTGCCGCTGCTACCTTCCGGTCCTGACGGGGTTCGGCGATCTGTCATCGCGCGGTACCCGTCACCTTCACTCGACCGGCCCCATGCGGCAGACCGGGATGCCGTGCCCGCCTCCCGGCAGGCCCCGGATCCACGATCCCTCCACCGAGCGCGGCCCAATATAGCAAGCGCGACGGCTTCGCCGCGCGGGCGCGGGGCGCTCTCAGGGCTGGCGGCGCGGCACCACCCAGGCATTCTGGAAGCCCAGGCGGAGCGCCCGGCGCTTCAAGTCCACCGCCGCCTCCTGGGTGACCAGCGCGCCCACCCGCACCTTGTAGTTGGGGGGGTCCCAGACCACCTCCACGTGCTCGCCGGGAAAGACCAGGAAGGCCTGCATGCGCATGTCCTCCGCCTGCTCCGGGTCGCTGGTGGACATGATCTGGATCTGGAAGCGCGCGTCCGCGGGAATGGGAATCTCCGCCGGGGCCTGGCCGGCCTCCTCTTCCCGGGCCGCCGCTTCCTCGGCGTCCAGCAGATCCGGACCGTCGAATTCCGCGCTTTCCCGGCTGGCGGGGGCCAGCCGCTCGGGTTCGTCGGGAACCGGGGCGGTCACCGGGGCCGGGGCTGCGGCCCGCCGCGTCTCCCGGGCCGGGGGCGGGGCGGGCCGGTCCTCCGCCGCGGGCGGTGGAGTCGCCGGGGCCGGGCTCGTGGGACGCGGGGCGACCTGCACGGGGGGATCCGCCGGCCGCGCCGGTTCGGGCGTTTCCATGGGGGAGCGCAGGAAGGGCTGGCGCTCGGCCCTGGCCGGTGAGTCCGCCCGCTCGTCCGGGCGGCGGGCGGCCGCCTTGTCGACAGCGCCGCGCTCGGCCACGGCGGCCGCCGGGGGCGGCGCGGGGGCGGGGCTGCGCCGCCAGCTGGCATTCAGGAGCAGCTCGCGCTCGGGCAGCCGGAGCAGGTCCAGTCCCTCCGCCTGATCGCCGCTGCCGGCTTCCACGGGCAGTCCCGACGCCTGGGACGAAGCGGAACGCGGTGTGTTCGCGGCCGGGCGGGCCGGATCACCCGCCTCCGCGTCCGGCGAGACGGCGGACCGCAGGCAGCCCAGACAGAGCGCCAGCAAACCGGTCCAGAGGATGTGCGCTTTCATCGATCCAGTTCTCCCACTCCTCGTGCCCGCGGCCCAGGCCGGCTTGGCAGACTCAGGTGAACGGCTTCAAGACTGCCCACCGGGACCCAGCCGCTGCGGCCGTCGGGCAACACGATTTCGCGCCAACCCGCGGCGCTCTCCCGCGCCAACCGGACCACCGTGCCCGTGTGCAGGTCGAACTGGGCCGTGGACCCGGCGGAGGGAGCCGTGCGCACCTCCACCTTGGCCGGCAAGATCACGCCCCGGGGCGAGTGGACCTGGCGCCGGTCCTGCAGGGCCAGCAGCGACAGGGTCAGCAGGGCCGGCACCAGCAGCACGCTGAACAACAGGCGCAGGGTCGGGGACAAACGCCGCTCCGGCTGAACATACCGCACGCCGGCCACCCCTGCGGCCGCCAGGGCGAACAACAGTCCGCCCCAGGCCAGCAGGGCCGTGGGCAGCAGGGCCAACCAGCCGTCCAGCGTGTCCCAGATCGGCAGGCGCACCGGGGCCTCGAAGCGGTCCGCCAGACTGGGCCGGATGATCTCCAGGTTGGCCCGGGCGTCCCGGTCCAGCGGCTGCAGGGCCAGGGCGCGCTCCCAGTTCAGCACCGCCCGGCCGCTGTCGCCGCAGCGATACCAGGCGTTGCCCAGGTTGTAGACCAGCTCCAATCCGCCGTACCCCTCGTCCAGCAAGGCCTGCCAGCCCTGGGCGGCGGCGGGGAAATCGCCGACCTCGTAGGCCTGGCGGGCCGCCTCGAAGCGTTCCTCGGGCGTGGCCGCCCCGGCTGAAGCGCTCAGGATCACGAGCAGCAGGAGTCCCGGCAGAACGCGGGCGGCCCGGGGCGGGCGCGGCGTGGGCTGCTCGCCGGCGCGGAACCAGGCTTCCAGCCGCTCCAGGAGCGTCAGCAGGCCCGGGCCGGAGTCGCCGGCGCCCCCGCCGTAGCGCTGGAATTCCAACCGGCGCCAGGTCTCCTCCAGCTCGCGCTTGAGGGCCGCGTCCGCGCCGCGCAGCGCAAGTTCCCGCAGGCAATCCTCCAGCAGCAGGCCGGTGGCCGCGCGGCCCAGCCGGTCCGCCAGGTAGGAGCGGAGAATTTCCTCCTGGAGGGCCGCCTGGGAGCCCGCCGCCTTCAGGCGGGTGCGGGCCCGGCGCAGAGCGCTGCGGCCGCGCAGGGCCGGGGCCAGCTCCGCAAGCCGTGCGCGTCGCCGGGCCAGGAGGGCGGCGCCGGGCACCCAGGCCAGGGCCAGGGCCAGGCCCAGCAGCCAGGGCCAGCGGTGATGGACGGGCGCCTGGCGCAGGGGGAGTTCCCGGGGCGTAGGCAGCAACTGGCGAATGTCCTGGCCATAGCTGGTGACCTGCTGGCCGCCGGGGCCCTGGGCGCCGGGCAGGTTGACGCTGCCGTCGCCGGGGCTCACCTGGAGAGTCCAGGGTCCGGCGCTCAAGCGTTTGAAGCTGCCAGTGGCCGGGTCGAAAAAGGCGAAGGCCAGGGCCTCGATGCGCTGCTCGCCGGGCACCCGGGGCACGAAGAGCGTCTTGAAGACCCGGCGGCCGGTCTGCCCGCGCGGGCCGGGCCGGAAGTCGGATTCCGTCTGCGTGTCGTAGCGCTCGAGATCCGGCGAGTGGCGGATCGTCGGCGCCTCTAGCCCCGCCACGTTGCCCGCGCCCTCCAGGGTAACGGTCAGGGTCAGAGCTTCGCCGGCCTTGAGCGTGGTCTTGTCCGGGGCGGCGCGCAGGGTGAAGCTGCCCACCGCGCCGTTGAACTCCACCGGCGCTCCGGCGGGCAGCGGCGCGACGCTGAAGTTGAGCGGATCCGTCGAGACCGCCAGGGTCTTGAGTCGGTTGAAGAGCGAGGAGCCGAAGAAGTCGAAGGGATCGCGCCGCTTGCGCGACTGGGCCTCTTCCACCTGGACCTGCAGGGTGACGGGCGGCAGATGCAGACTGCCCTCGCGGACGGGGAAGAGCAGCCACTCACCCAGGATCGCCGTGTTCCAGGTCTGCCCGCCGACGGTGCGTTGGCTCACCTCCGGCTGGGCCGGACGCTCCAGCGCCTCCACCACGAAGCCCGGGGCCGAGCCCAGCGCGGGCTGGTCGTAACCGCGCACGTTGACGCTGAAGTCCAGCCGCAGGCGCAGGCGCATGGCCTGGCCCACCACGGGCCGGCGGGGCTCCACCTCGAAGGACAGGCGCAGCGGACGCTCACCCGCAGCCTGCTTCTCCGAGCGGCCGGGCACCGTCAGCGATTCGCTGGTCAGCAGCGCGCCGTTCACGCGGATGCGGGCCGGACCGATCTTCCGGGCCTGCTCGGATTCCGGCAGGAAACTGAAACTCCAGGTCTTCTCCTGGCTTGAGACGCCGTTGACGATCCGGTAACTGGTGCCCACGGCCGGCCCGGACACCAGGTTGAGGCCCTTGAACTCGGGGAAGTCGGGTTCCCCCACCTGCCCCTTGGCCTCCTCGAGGACGTAGGTGATCTGCACCAGGTCGCCCTCCAGACCCAAGCGGGCATGGAAGGCCGCCGCCCGCACGGGGCCGGCGCCCAGGACCATCAGCCAGAACAGCAGCGCGGCGTGTCTCATCCTACCAGTCCTTCTCCACCTTGCGACCCTGCCCGGGCATTCGTTTCAGCTGGCGTTCCTGGGCCTCGCGCTCCTGGGCCTCCAGCGAGTTGAGCAGCTGCTGGAGCTGGGCCGGATCGATGCGCTGGGGCGGCGCGGCGCTGCTGTCCCCGGCCTGTTCCTGCCCTTCCTGGGGTTGGGGTTGCCCGTCCTGGCCGGGCTGGGGCTTGCCATCCTGCGAAGGCGACGAGTCGCCCGGTTTTGGCTCCGGCTTGCCGTCCTGCTGCTGATCCTGTTTCTGGTCCTGTTTCTGGTCCTGCTTGGAATCGCCCGATTGCTTCTGTTGTTGTTGCTCCTGCTCCTGACGGCGCAGGGCCAGCTCCAAGTTGTGCCGCGCTTGGGGGAGGTCCGGCTTGAGCACCAGCGACTCCTCCAACGCCTGGCAGGCGGCGTCCAGCTGCTGCTGATCCAACAGCACGCGGCCCAGGTTGGCCCAGGCCCGGGCGGCCAGCTCGCGCCCCGCGCCGCTGCCGGCCTGGCCCGCCACCTGGCGGTACTGGGCCGCGGCGCCTTCCAGATCCCCGCTGCGGTAGAGCGCATCCCCCAGGTTGAAGCGCGACTGGGCCGTCTCGCGGGCGGCCAACGACTGGCCGAAGCCCTCGGCGGCTGCGCCGAACTCGCCCTTGCCGTAGGCCTTCAGCGCCTGATTGTTGCGGGTCACGTGGTCGGCCCGGGCGGGGGCGACGGCCAGCATCAGCGCGAGCCCCAGCCCGACCCGCGCCGCCCTCCGGGCGGGCCAGGCCCAGGCCAGCAGGCTGAGCAGCAGGCCCGGCACCAGGAAGACGGGAAAGCGCTCCTGCCAGCCTGCATAGAGGCGGCTGCCCAGTTCCCGGCCCTCCATCTCGCCGATCCGCTCGAGGATCTTCACCAGTTCGTCACCGCCGGGCGTGGAGCGCTGGTAGGTGCCGCCCCCCTCCGTCGCCAGTTCCTGCAGGACGCTCTCGTCCAGCCGCGAGAGGACGATGCTCCCGGCGCGGTCCAGCTTGTAGGCTCCGGGCCAGCCCGGATCGGGCACCGGCGCGCCTTCGGGTGTTCCCAGCCCCACCGTGTGGATGACCACGCCCGCCTCGCGCGCCTCGGCCAGAGCCGGGCGCCAATTGTCCTCGAAGTCCTCGCCGTCGGAGAGGATGATCAGCACGCGCTCGCCCGGCGAACTCTCCTGATAGGTGAGCAGGGCCCGGCGGATGGCGCCGCCCAGATCCGTGCCGGCGACGGGGATCAGGCCGGGTTTGAGCAGGTCGGTGAACAGGCCAGAGAGCGAGTAGTCGCTGGTGAGCGGGTGCTGCAGAAAGGCCGAGCCCGAGAAGGGCAGCAGGGCCACGCGGTCACCCTGCAGCTGTTCGAGCAGCTGACGGATGCTATGCCGGGCACGGGCCATCCGGTCCGGGGCCAGATCCTGGGCCGCCATGGACTGGCTCACGTCCACGGCCACCACCACGTCCACGCCCTTGCGCTGGACGTCCACGCGCCGGGTGCCGATCTGCGGGCCGGCGGCGGCCAGGATCCAGAGGGCCAGTGCCAGCAGCCCCAGCAGGCCCTTGGCCCGGCTGCGACCCCGGGACCAGCCGGGCAGCAGGCGGCGCAACGTGTCCGCGCCGCCATGGGCGGCCAACAGGCGGGCCGGCCGACCGGCCTCGCGCCAGGCCAGCACGGCCAACAGCGGCAGGCTGGCCAGCAGCCAGAGCAGCCAGGGGTGGGCGAAGCGCATCATGCGGCCAGCCTCCGCGCCCAGAGCCGGGCGGCCCGCTCCAGCAGCAGCAGGGCCAGCGCGGCGGCCAGCCAGGGGAACCAGTGTTCCTTGGTCAGCCGGTATTCCTTCACGGTGATCTCCGTCTTCTCCAGCCGATCGATTTCCTCATAGACCTGTTTGAGCTCCTTCAGGCCCCGGGCGCGAAAGTAGCGGCCCCCGGTCTGCTTGGCCATCTCGCGCAGCAGATCCTCATCCAGATCGACTTCCATCTGCTGGACCACGGTGCCGAAGGGCGTCTGGACGGGGATGGGCGCCACGCCCTCCTGGCCCACGCCGATGGTGTAGACCTTCACACCCAGCGTGATCGCCAGGTCCAGGGCCGTGCGCGGATCCAGCCCGCGGTTGTTGACGCCGTCCGTCAGCAGCACCAGCACGCGGCTCTTGGCCTTGCTCTCCTGCAGGCGGTTGACCCCCGTGGCCAGAGCCAGGCCCACCGCCGTGCCGTCCTCCAGCTGCCCCAGCTCCAGGTCCTTCATCAGGCTGGAGAGCATGCCGTGATCCAGAGTGAGCGGACACTGGGTGTAGGCCTCGCCCGCGAAGACTACCAGGCCCAGCCGGTCGTCCGGCCGCCCGGCGATGAAGTCCAGCGCCACCTGGCGGGCCGCCTCGAAGCGGTTGGGCAGGAAATCCTGAGCCTGCATGGAGCCGGAGAGGTCCAGGCAGAGCATCATGTCCAGGCCTTCCGTCTGGAACTCCTGCTCCGCGCTGTGGCTGACCGGACGGGCCAGGGCCACCAGCGCCAGGGCGCAGGCCGCCAGCAGCAGCAGGTCGGGGAGCCCGGCCTTCAGGCGCGTGCGGGCGGTGGCGGGCGCGCACTCGGGAGCTTCCGCCAAACTGTGCAGCAGCACGCTCTCCCGCCAGGGGCGCCACCAGCGCCAGGCGAACAGCGCGGCCAGCAGAGGCAGGCCGGCCAGCCAGAGGGGTTGGGCGAAGCTCATGAACGCCCCTTGCGCCCGAGCCGGAGCCGCGGGCGCGGCCTGGCCGGCTGGACGGGCGCGGATTCGGCCCGGGCCGCGGCCTCCTGGCGCTGCCGGTGGCGCTCCAGCAGCAGCTCGCGACGCGCCTCGGCCCAGCCGAGATAGCGCCCGCTCTGGCGCGCGCAGGTCTCCGCCGCCGGCCACTGCCGCGCGTACTTCACCCAGTCGTTCTCGTCCAGCAGGCGCAACAGCTCCTGCAGGTCGCCGTCGGTCAAGGGCGAATCACGCAGCACGGCGCGCAGCTCGTCCGTGGAGCGCTCCCGGCAGGGCAGGCCCAGACAATCCTCCAGCAGGCCGCGCAGGGCCAGGCTCAGGTCGGCGTAGTGGCTCTCCACCTGGCCGGCGCGCCAGAGGGCGCGCTCCTCGATCCGGGCCAGCTCCGCCAGGAAGTCCTGCCAGGGGTCGGGGGGCAGGGCGGGTCCGCCAGGCTCGAGCCTGGCGGTCCGCCGCCAGCGGCGCCAAGCCCAGACTGCCAGCCCGCCCAGGACCAGCAGGGCCCCCGCCCGCAGCAGCCACCAGCGCCAGCCGTGCCGCAGGCGGCCGGGCTCCAGGATGTCGGCGGGCTGGGCGCTGTCGGGCAGGGTGGCGAGAACCTCCAGGCGCAGGGTGTCCCCAATAGCGGGTTGGCCGTCCAGCAGCGGTCCGGGGGTGGGGAGGGGCGCCGGGCCCAGCCGGAAGCGGGCCAGACGCAGCCGGCGGGTCAGGGTGCGCGTACCACCCTCGGTCTGCTCCGCCAGGGAGTCGGCGCCCAGCAGGCGCCAGCCGCCCAGTTGCTCAGGACGGGGCAGGGGCCAGTCCACGGCTTCAGCCGGAGCCGCGGTGACGCTCAGGCTCAGGGTCAGCGGATCGCCCAGGGTCAGGCTGTCCCGGTCCACTGTGGCGGACTGCCACTCCCAGGCCCGGGCCCCCACAACGGCCAGCCCGAGCAGCAGGCCGGCCCACCACAGGAAGTGCCTCATGTGCGTTGACTCCGGCGCAGAAAGAACTGCTCCAGCGGTCGGCCCGGATCCTCGCCCGCGCTCAGCCGGACCTGATCCACGGCGGCCGCGCGCAGTGTCTGGTCCAGGGTTTGGCGCCGCTCCTGCCAGCGGGCCCGCCAGTGGGCGCGCACGGCGGGATCTCCGGCGTCCAGCCAGCGCCGGCGACCCGTCTCCAGGTCCTCCAAGCGCAGCAGGCCCAGGGGCGGCAGCTCCCCTTCCAGGCGGTCCTGGACGCAGAGGGCCACCAGATCGTGCCGGCGGCCCAGGGCGCGCAGCCCGCGCGCGTCGAGCGGAGCCTGGAAGTCACTGATCAAAAAAATGATCGCCCGCTTCTTCTGGGTGCGCTGCAGGTGCTGCAGGGCCAGGCCCAGGTCCGTTCCGCGGCCCTCCGGCTCGTGGGCCAGCAGGTCGCGGATCAGGCGCAGCCCGTGCCGCGAACCCTTGGCGGGGGGCACGTGGCGCTCCACGCGGTCGCTGAACAGCAGCAGGCCCACCTTGTCCCGGTTGCGGATGGCGGAAAAGGCCAGCACGGCGCCCAGCTCGGCCATCCAGTCGCGCTTGCTCTTGCCGGCGGAGCCGAAGCGCCCGGAGGCGGAGACGTCCACGGCCAGCAGGACGTTCAGCTCGCGCTCCTCCTGGAAAACTTTGACGAAGGGCGCGCCCATCCGGGCGCTGACGTTCCAGTCCAGCGAGCGCACCTCGTCGCCGGGCACGTACTCGCGCACCTCGGCAAAGTCCATGCCCTGGCCCTTGAAGGCGCTGTGATACTCGCCGGCCAGCAGCGTCTGCACGCGGCGGCGGGTGCGGATCTCCAGGCGCCGGATGCGCTCCAGCAGTTCGCTCGTCAGCATGGGATCAGGCCACTTCGATCCGGTCCAGCAGCCGGCCGATCAGTTCGTCGGCGCTGATGCCCTCGGCCTCGGCCTCGTAGGAAAGGCCCAGCCGGTGGCGCAGCACGTCGCGGGCCACACGCTTCACGTCGTCCGGCGTGACGAAGCCGCGCCGACGCAGGAAGGCCTGGGCCCGCGCCGCCCGGGCCAGAAAGATGCTGGCCCGCGGGCTGGCCCCCACCTGGATCAGGGGCTTCAGGTCGCGCAAGCCGTGGGCCTCGGGGTAGCGCGTGGCGAAGACCAGGTTGAGGATGTAGTCCTCCACCGGCTTCTCCAGCAGGATGTCGCGCGTCACGGCCCGGGCGGCCAAAATGTCCTCCACCCGGCAGACGGGATTCACGCGCTCGGGATCCACGCCGCTCACCCGGCGCAGGATCTCGCGCTCTTCCTCCCGGTCGGGGTAGTCCACCTTGACCTTGAGCATGAAGCGGTCGGCCTGGGCCTCGGCCAGCTGGTAGGTGCCCTCCTGCTCCAGCGGATTCTGCGTGGCCAGCACCAGGAAGGGCGCGGGCAGCGGGTGGGTCTCGCCGCCGATGGTCACCTGACGCTCCTGCATGGCCTCCAGCAGGGCGCTCTGGACCTTGGCCGGGCTGCGGTTGATCTCGTCGGCCAGGATCAGGTGCGAGAACAGCGGACCCTTGCGCGTGCTGAACTGCCCCGTGGCCTGGTGGTAGACCTGGGTGCCCAGCAGGTCGGCGGGCAGCAGGTCCGGCGTGAACTGGATGCGCTTGAATTCCGTGTCGATGGCCCGGGCCAGCACGGAGACGGCCGTGGTCTTGGCCAGGCCGGGCACGCCCTCCAGCAGGATGTGGCCGTCGGCCAGCAGCCCGATGAGCAGTTTCTCCAGCATGTCCCGCTGCCCCACCAGGACCTTGCGCACCTCGCGCTCCAGGCCGTCCAGAAAGGCCGAGGCCGCTTCCACGCGGCGCGTCACTTCCAGCGCATCCATCTGCATGGCTGCCGACTCCATCTTGGATTCTGTTAGGGAACGGGGTCCAGCGGCGCCGCAAGCGTCCCGGGCAGGCCGGCCGGACCGGACGAATGGCGCCTCAAACGGGGCGGGAACCGCCGAGGTTCCCGCCTTGTGAACGAAGGATCAGATCCGACCGCCGGCTCAGGGTTGGACGCCCTCGGGCTGCTCGGGCTGGGCCGGCTTGCCCGGCTGGGTGGGCGGGTTCAGGAACTCCAGCTCGCTGATGTTCTGGCCCAGGTGCTCCAGCTCCCACTCGGCCGACATGCGCAGGCCGGGATCCGCCGCGGGGAACGCGTCCAGGAAGGACTTGTAGGCCTGCCGCGCGCGCAGCGTGTCCTGGAAATCGTTGGCGTAGATGAAGCCGATCATGAACGAGCAGCGCGCCGCCTGGCTGGAATCGGGGTAGTATTCCACGAACTGCTTGAACTGGTCCAGGGCCTCCACCAGCTTGCGGTCCTTGTAATACATCTCCCCCTTGCTGAGCAGTTCGGTCGCCGGCGGTTTGCTTTCCCCGCAGGACAGAACGAAAAGCAAGCCCGTCAGCAGCAACAGATGGCGCATGGCGACCCCCGGTTCATGGAGATTTGTGTTGGGCCTAAAATCGAAATGTGCCCTTCCGAAAGCAAGGACGGCGCCCGGCGCTTCGGATGACCCGCCGCCGGCCCACGGAGGCCTCCCTTGTCCCGCTCTCGCCCAGGTTCTATCTTGAACGTGTCACAACAAGGAACAGGCCCGGAACATGAGCGTACGCCCCTCCCCCGTCCCGCCGGCGCCTCCGCGCCCCAACACGGTCTTCCAGGGGGACTGCGCCGACCTGTTCGCGCTGCTACCCGACAACAGCGTGGACCTGCTGCTGACGGACCCGCCCTACAAGGACTACCAGTCCAACCGGCCCGTGGCCCACGAGAAGGTGACGGCCATCTCGGCCTCGACCTTTGATCTGGCGCGCTTCATCCGGGAATCGGAGCGCGTGCTCAAGCCGGGCTGCCACTTCTACTGCTGGTGCGACCACCTGAGCTTTCCGGCGATTTTCGAAGCCATCCAGGAGCGCTCGCGGGACTTGAGCCCGCGTCAGGCCGCCCAGCGCCTGAAGTACAAGAACTGCCTGATCTGGGTGAAGAACAACCACGGCTCGGGGGACCTGCAGGGCAACTACGCGCCCCAGCACGAGCTGGTGATCTACGCCAGCAAAGGCCGCACGCGCCCGCTGCTCTCGGACAAGCGGCCCTCCAACGTCTTCTTCGAGGGCAAGCAGGGCAGCATCAGTTTCTTCTCCAAAGTGGCCAACCAGCGCTACCAGCACGGCACGTCCAAGCCGCTGCCCATCCTGCAGCGGATGATCCAGGCCTCCTCCAAGCGCGGGGAGATCGTGCTGGATCCCTACGGCGGCAGCCTGTCCACGGCGGAGGCCGCGGTGCGCGAGGGCCGGCAGTACTGGATCGGCGAGCTGGATCCCGGCCACTGCGAGCGCGGCACCGAGCGCCTGCGCCAGCTCAATTTGGAACTGGCGGAGGAAGGCTTCGACACGCAGTGGCTGTCTGGTCCGCACTTCCAGGCCCTTGAGCCTGTGCCGCACCCCGCCCCGGCCCCCGCGCTCGAACGCGCCGAGCCCCGGACGGAGTCTCCGGGTCTGGCCGCGGCCACGCGCGAATTGCCCGACCTGCTGCGCGGGGATTGAGAGAAATCTACCACAGAGGCACAGAGACACAGAGTAGAGTTTATAGATAGGTTCTAGAAGCTTGTTTGTAAATTGTGACAGATTAAAAGTTGAGATTCGATTCTTAAGTAGCTTATTATCCAAATAAATGGTTTTATTCGTAACTTGTTTTAATTATAACACAACCATGCGATAGACTCTAGACAACTCAACATCCATTTACATCTCTGTGTCTCTGTGTCTCTGTGGTAAAACCACCCCTTCCCCCCCGCGAAGCCCAGTAGCCGCGGGCGGTGACGGCGGCCAGCACCAGCGCGCCGCCGGCCAGGGCGCGGGGGCCAGGGATCTCGTGGAGCAGCAGGGCCACCCAGAGCGGGTTGAGCACGGGCTCGATGGCCGCCGTCAGCACGCCCGTGGCGGCGCTGACGTGGCGCAGGCCCAGGGCGTAACAGGCATAGGCCAGTCCGAACTGGCCCACGGCCAGCGTCAGCAGCAGGGGCCACTGGCCCGCCGGGACCGCCGCGCCCAGCCAGAGCGGGGCCAGCAGCAGGGCGGCCAGCCCGTTGCCGAGCAGCGGGACCAAGAGCGGATCGTGACCGGCCTCCCGGCGCAGCGCCAGGATGGTCCCGGCGAAGGTCAGGCCCGCCCCCAGGGCCAGCAGGTTGCCCAGGCCCGAGCTGGGTCCTTGGCGCTCGGAGAGCAGCAGGGCCAGGCCCAGAAAGGCGCCGCCCACGGCCAGCACGTCGCGCCGGCGGATGGGTTCACCCAGCCAGAGCGCGCCGAAGAGCAGCACGTAGACGGGGGCCGTGTACTGGAGCAGGATGGCGTTGGCCGCGCTGGTGAGCTTGGTGGCGCTGATGAAGAGCAGCGTGTTGAGGGCGAAACTGGCCGCCCCCAGCCAGAGGCCGGGCCGCCGCCAGTCCACGGGCGCGCTCGCGCCGGTTCGGGAGCGGAACCAAGCGCGGAAGACCAGCAGAAAGCCGGCGGCGAGCAGCGAGCGCCAACCGGCCAGCGCCGGACCCGCCAGGTCGATCTCCTTGATCAGCCAGCCGCCGCTGGACCAGAGCAGGTTGGCCGCCACCAGCAGGGCCAGGGCGCGGGTCGCGGGCGTGGATCCGGAGATCGGGGTCGGCCTCACCGGGGATGACGCAGCAGGCGCCAGCCCCAGGCGGGCAGCTCCAGTTGCAGCGTGCCGGCAGCGTGTTCCAGCGCGCCATCCTCCCAGACGCGCCAGGCGCCGCTGAGCGCGGGATCCGCCAACTCCACGGTGATCGGCTCCCCGCCCAGGTTGACCACGCAGAGCAGGTCTTCCTGGCTGGAGCCGCGCAGGAAGGCCCAGACCTTTTCCGACCCGGGCGCGGAGCCCGTGGGCAGACGCCGGTAGCTGGCCGCGTTCACGTCCGTCTCCCAGAGGGCCGGACTCAGGTGCTTGAGTCGGTTCAGACTGGCGTAGAGCGCCTGACGCGGATGGGCCTGCCAGACGATCTCGTCCTTCTCGAAGAAGCTCAGGCGGTGGGCCAGCCCGGCCTCCTGCCCGTTGTAGAGCAGGGGCATGCCCGGCAGCGTGGCGGCCAGCACGCCGAAGGCGTCCGCCGCCGGCCCCAGCCGCTCGTCCTCAGTGCCGTTCCAGCTGTTCTCGTCGTGGTTGGTGGTGAAACGCATGCGGATGTGCCCGGCCGGCCAGCGGCCCTCCTCGGCGCGCAGCAGGGAGTCCAGCTGGTCCACGCCCAGTTTGTCCTGCATGTAGGCGTTGCCGGCGCGGTGCAGGTCCCAGGAATAGCTCATGTCGAAGGGACCGGCCAGGAGCGGGTCCTCCCACTCGGCCAGCAGGAAGACGGGCTTGACCGCTTCCAGGGCCGGCCGGACCTCCTGCCAGAAATCCGTCGGCACCATGCCCGCTACGTCGCAGCGGAAACCGTCCACGTCCGCCATCCGCAGCCAGTAGGCCATGGACTGGATCTGGTAGTCGCGCAGCCCGCGCTGGCTGTAGTCCAGGTCCACCACGTCGCTCCAGTCGGCCACAGGCGGCTGGGGGCGGCCGTCCGCCCCGCGGGTCAGCCACTCGGGCTGCTGGGTCACCAGCGGATTGTCCCAGGCGCAGTGGTTGGCCACCCAGTCGAGGATCACGCTCATGCCCAGGGCGTGGGCTTCCCGCGTCAGCTCGCGCAGATCCTCCAGGCTGCCCAGCTCGGGGTTGACGGCGCGGTAGTCGCGCACCGAGTAGGGGCTGCCCAGGCCGCCCTTGCGGTTCTCCAGGCCCACGGGGAAAATGGGCATCAGCCAGAGGATGTCCACGCCCAGCTCGCGCAGCCGGGGCAGGTGCCCGCGGAAGGCGTCCAGGGTCCCCTCCGCCGAGAACTGCCGCAGGTTGACTTCGTAGATCACCTGGCGCCCCCAGCGCGGATCCGGCCGGCGCTCGTCCGCGACGGGTTCCAGCGCGCCGGCCTTCATGACCAGCAGGGCCAACAGTGCGAGCGTCCCGTGTGCGCGTCCCATCTCCGACCTCCTTGGCTGTGTTCCACTCCGGTCCCCCTTGTGCGTGCGCCGTGGCGCTCAGCGCGGCAGCAGGGCTGCCAGCGCCTGCTCCAAGCGCAGCAGGTCCGCCTCGCGGTTATAGGGCTGCAGCGAGACGCGCAGCAGCGGCCGGCCACGGAACTCGTGGGCCGGCACTTCCACGCCGAAGCGCTCGAACAGAGCGCCGTGCAGGGCGACAGCATCCAGCGGCGGCAGACCCAGGGCCAGCATCTGCAGGCTCGGGTCGCGCTCGGTGACGCGCTCCAGGCCCAGCCGCGCGCAGAGCCGGTCACCCCACTCCTGGAGCCGTTCCCGGCCCAGGGCGGCGCGCTCGTCCCAGTCCCAGCGGCGGCGGAATTCCAGCGCCGCGGGCAGGGCCAGCCAGGCGCAGGGATCCGTGGTACCCGCCCACTCCAGCTCATCCAGGAAGGCGCCGCGCCGCTCGGCCTCCGGGCGGTTCTGGTTGCCCCAGCTCGTGACCAGCGGCTCCACCCAAGCCTGGTGGCGCGCCGGCACCTGCAGGAAGCCGCAACCCTTGGGGGCCAGCAGCCACTTGTGGCAGTTGCCCGCGTAGACGTCGGCGTCCAGGGCGCGGATGGAAAGCGGCAGCTGGCCCGGCGCGTGGGCGCCGTCCACCAGGCTGAGCCAGCCGCGCCGGCGGGCCAGGGCCACCAGTTCCTCCGCCGGCAGGCGCAGGGCCGTGGGCGAGGAGATGTGGCTGAAGAACAGGACCCGCGTGGCGGGGCCGGCGGCGACTTCAAAGGCCTGGACCAGGGCCTCCGCCGTGGGCCGCGGCCAGGGCAGCTCCACCACGCGAATCCGCAGCCCGCGCCGCCCGGCCTCGGCCTGCCAGGCGCGCAGCAGCGCGCCGTACTCGTGGTCGCCCAGCAGGATCTCGTCACCGGCCTGCAGGGGCAGACAGCGGATCACCAGGTTCAGGGCCGCCGTGACGTTGACCTGGTAGGCCAGCTCGGAACCCGCGCAATCCAAGGCGCTGGCCAGGGCGGCCCGGGCCTCCGCCAGCCACTCCGGCAGGTGGTGATACAAGAAGCGGACAGGCTCCTGCTCCAACCGGGTGCGCAGTTCGCCCTGGCGGGCCAGCACAGGTCGCGGGCAGGCCCCGAAGGAGCCGTGGTTGAGGAAGGCGATCTCCGGGTCCAGCAGGAACTGCTGACGCAGCTCGGCCGGGCCCTCCCAGGCGGTCGTCATCGGCGCACTCCCACGGCCAGGTATTGGGTCTGGCAACCGTAGCCCTCGCGCTCCACGCGGACCCGGATCTCCGCCAGCCGGCGTCGCAGACCGGGCAGGTGGCGGCGCCGCAGTTCGGCGTCCAGGCGGCTCAGCGTGTCCAGCACGGGAGCCAGCTGGGCCGTTTCCGTGGGCGGCAGATCCGCCGGCCGCCAGCAGGTCGAGCGCCAGGCCAGCGGCAGCCCGTCCAAAAGCCGGCGTAGCGCGCGCAGCGGATAGGTGGGCCGGTGGCAGCGCCCCAGCCGGCGGTCCAGCCGGGCCGAGAGGTGGTGCAGGTCGCGGTGGATGGTCTGCAGCGGGCGCAGGCCGTCCGCCAGCGGTTCGGCCAGGATCAGCCGCCCGCCGGGCTTCAGCAGGCGGCAGGCCTCGCGCAGCACGCGACCCGGCCGCCCCAGATGGTGCAGGGAAAAGGAGAGGGCCACCGTGTCCAGGCTGCCCGCGGCCAGCGGCACGCGCTCGGCCCGGGACTGGAGCGGCAGCAGGGGTGCGCCCAGCTGCGGACCCAGCCCGGCCCGAGCCTCGCGCAGCTGCGCCAAGTCCGTGTCCAGCAGGATCCAGCAGGTGGCCGGTGCCAGCGCGGCCAGCCGGCCGCTGAAGGCGCCCCGGCCGGAGGCCAGGTCCAGGCAGCGGCCCAGACCCGCCTCCCCCAGCAGCTCGGCCAGGGGATCGCGGAAGGGTTCCTCAGCCACCGAACTCCTCGGCGTAGTCGGCCATGGAGGCCTCCACCACCCGCAGCGCGTGCTCCACGTCGTAGATCACTTCCGCCTCGATGTCGGACTCCTTGCCCGGGATCAACTTGTAGGTGGAGAAATAGTGGCGCAGACGCTCGATCAGCACGTGGGGCACGTCGTCCAGGCTTTCCGCCCCGCCCCAGATGTTGTCGTTGGCCAGCACGGCGATGATCTTGTCATCGGCCTCGCCCCCGTCCACCATCTGGATCCCGCCCAGCACCTTGGCCGTCAGGATGACTTCGCTGCGGTTGACGGGCCGCTCGCTGATCACGCAGATGTCCAACGGGTCGCCGTCCCCGCGGCTGGCCGTGGGCGAGAGCGCGCCCACCCGGCGGCCGCAGTAGGTGCGCGGCACGAAGCCATATAGCGCCGGCGGCTGGGAACTGGTGCGCTGGGGCCGGTCCACGCGCAGGTAGCCCGTGGCCTTGTCCACTTCGTATTTGACCAGGTCGAAGGGCGTGATTTCGATGTAGGCATTGAGGCGGCGCGGCGGCTCGGGTCCGACGTCCAGACCGTGCCAGGGATGAGGCCGCCAGCGGTAGAAGGGCGGGGGAAAATTCATGCTCGTCCTCTAGTTGGAAAAAGCGGCGGCGTCCAGTTCCACCCGCACGAGGCCGCGCAGCTCGCCTTCGCGATAGCCCGTGGCCGGATCTTGGGGGTAGAGCGTGGCCAGCACCGCGCGCACCGTGTCCGACAAAGTCTCCCCGTGACAGGCCAGGCAGGGCGCGCCCGTCACGATGGGCGTGTAGTAGCGGTAGCGCAGTTCGCCCGCCCGCTCCAGACGCAGCACCCAGTCCTCCGGCAGGTGGCCCGAGTCGCGCTCCGCGCCCTCGAACAGCTCCAGCGCCTGGAGATCCCACTCGTCTGGGGCGTCCAGGGGGTTGCGCGCCCGGCGGCTCACCCGGCGCAGCTCGGCTGGAGGCGAGGCCGCCGCGCCCAGCTCCTGCGCCAGCTGCTGGGCCCGGACGCTGCAGACGCGCACGGCGCCCGCCGGTCC
The DNA here is from genome assembly GCA_041675285.1 of Candidatus Delongbacteria bacterium. NCBI lineage: Bacteria > Candidatus Delongiibacteriota > Candidatus Delongbacteria bacterium. The sequence goes on along the minus strand of JBAYTZ010000009.1, from coordinate 31,070 downwards.
GCCGGCTTCCAGCGCGCCCAGCAGCTCGGCCCGCAGCCCGTGCTGCAAGGCCTGGGCCAGCGCGTGGCCCACCGGCCGCACCAAATCGGCCTCCCGCCGGCTGGCCGGTCCGGGGGCGGGTCGGCCGCCGCAACCCAGCGTCCAGGCGCTCAGCAGTAGACCGAGAATCAAGTTGAAAGTGGGAAGTGGTCCTCGCATGGCCCAAGGTAGCACGCGGCGCGCCGGGTTGCCCGGCAGTGGGCTCAGGCCCTGCTCAATCTTGGAACGAACACAGAGCCACGGAGACACAGAGAAAACAAACAAGCGGTGGTCTTCTGATTGGACAGTGGTCGATTGGCCAGCCTGGTTGTAGGTCTCACTGGTTTCGGCCCCCTCACCCCCACCATGTTCTTCCTGAGTTGATCTGCATCAGCTCTCTGTGCCTCTGTGTCCCTGTGGTGTGATACCCAGGAGACCTTCAACCAGGATCAGGCCCGGCCGAGGCCCGAGCTGAGCAGAAAGATGCCCGCCAGGGCCAGGGCTGCCCCCGCCCAGGCCAGGGCGCCCGTCCGGCGTCCGGACAGGCGGGCCAGCAGCAGGGCGAAGAGCGGGGCCGTGGAGAGCAGGGTCTGGGCCACGCCCGCGGGCAGGCGCGCCAGCGAGACCTGCTGCAGCCAGATGCCCAGCCAGGTGCCCAGCAGGGCCGCGCCGGCCACGCGCAGCCAGAGCCGATCCGTGCGCAGAGCCTGCCAGGCCCGCCGGCCCGCCCCGGTAGAACTGAAGGACCAGGCCAGTAGCAGCGCCGCCTCCCCGGCCGCCAGCCGGAGACCCGCCGCCAGCGCGGGATCCATTCCGGTGGCGTGGAAGGCCCCGCGGGCCAGCACCAGGCCGCCGCCTTGGCAGAGCGCGGCCAGCAGGCCCCAGAGCAGCGCGGCGGGCGGGAGGCGACGCGCGCCCTCCGGGCGGAATCCCCCCCAGACCGCCAGGCCCACGCCGACCAGGGTCAGCCCCAGGCCCAGCCAGGCCGCGGGGCGCAGCGTCTCCTGCAGCGCCAGCCAGGAGAGCCCGGCCGCCGTGGGCGCGGCCAGCAGTTCCAGCAGCAGGACCCGGCGGGTGCCCAGCACGCCCAGCGCGCGGAAGTAGGCCGTGTCCCCCAGTCCGATGCCCAGCACACCGGAGAGGACCAGCAGGCCCAGGGCCGCGCCGTCGGGCCGCGGAGTGCCGGGGAGGGTGAAGGGCAGGGTCAGGCTGAAGAGCAGCAGAGCGCAGGCGCCCTTGCAGAGGTTGAGTTCCAGCGCGGGCAGGCGGCTGCCGGCGCCCTGGAAGAGGCGCGTGGCCAACACCCAGAGGAGGGCCGCGCCCAGCGCGGCCGCGATGCCCGTTAGCGGGCTCACGCCTTTCCCGTTCTTGGAACAAACACAGAGACACGGAGACACAGAGACACGGAAAGCTGGAGTGAAGCTGGAGCGTGGATCATCCCACAGCCTGCCTTTCTATCTCTTGCAATCTCTGCCCTGCGGTTGGAACTAGTGCCTGGGCGGTCAGACCACTGGCCTTCACCTCACGCGGTCCAGTTCATCTTTGATTCTTCAAGCCCTCGTGTGCACCATGTCTGACAGGCTAAGCCACCCCCACTCCGGCAATACTCCCCCAAAAAAACTGTGCCTCTGCATCTCTGTGGTGAAAACCGCGGGAGACGCTCAGCGCCGCTCGTAGCGGGCCCGCACGCGATAGCCGCGCTGGGGCAGGCCGGGGGTGGCACCATCCGTCCAGCTGGTGGCCCCGGTCAGAGCCAGGCCCTGCCAGCCGCCGTAGCCCGTGGGCGAGCCCTCCACCGCGAAGCCGGCCAGCGTCCAGCCCGCCGGCGGGGTCGGCGCCGTCCAGGCCAGCCGGATGCTGCCGTCCGCCTGCCGTAGAATGCTCAAATCCTCCACCGACCCGAACCCGGGCGTGGCCAGCGGGAAGGCCAGCCATTCCCCGGCCTCCAGACTGCCGTCGCCGTCGAGCGCGAGCGGGACCTGCGCCTGCAGAGCGCCGCCATCGGCGTTGCCAAAGGCGCCCAGCGCCAGCCAAACCGTGTCCGGCAGCGCGCCGAAGAGCGCGGCGGGATCCAGGCTGCCCTCGAGCACGGCGCCGCGGGCCTGAACCGGCGCCCCGGCGCCGGCGTCGAACCAGCCGCACCAGCCGTTGCTAACCTCGTTGGCCAGATAGCCGCCCCAGCCCGCCACCTGGCCGGCCTTGGCCCAGGGCGCGGCGCGCAGGGCGCCGGGGGGCGCGGACACGAAGAGGAAATGGTCGCGCGCGTTCTGGGCCGGCGTGCCCGCCAGGTAGAGCCGGCTGCCGTTCCAGCCGCCCCAGAGCTGCAGACCCGCATTCTGGGCCAGCAGCAGGGCGTCCGGATCCAGCGCGCCGTCCATTACCCAGTCCGCCGCCGCGCCTTCCACGGGCACGTGCCAGTCCTGGCCGCTGTGGTTGTCCCAGTGGCCCAGGTTGTCGTGGAACACGAAGTCCACCTGCTCGGCGCCCTGGGGCAGGGTCAGAGTGCCGCGCCAGGCCGCGCTGTCTGCCGCCCAGCTGAGGGCCACGTCCGCCACGCCCTCCCAGCCGTTGAAGCCGTAGTGCAGATAGACGGGGTTCGTTCCCGCCGGCAGCGGACCGCCCTCCAGCCGGTACTGCACGGTGAAGGCCTGGCCGGCCTGGGCGGGCACGGGCCACCAGGAGACGCGCTCGTCCCCCGTTCCGCCGCCCTGGCCCTCGCCCGTGCCGATCCAGGTGTGCAGGATGGGGCTCTTCTTGACGTTGCCGCGCGTGTCCCGGGCTTCCACGTAATAGTCGATGAGCAGGCCGCCGGTGGCGGTCAGCTCGGGCTCCGTCACGTGGATCCAGTATTCATCAGCGATGGCCGTGGGCAGCACGGAGAAGTTGATGTTGGGGTCGTTGTAGACGTTGCCCGTGGGAAACACGCGGCGGTTCATGGGCCGGCTGCGCCAGGAGCCCACTTCCGGCCCGCCGGCGAAGGTCTCGTTCTGGTGGCTGCCCAGCGGGTTCAGTCCGTCGGCGTCAATGCGGTAGTGCCAGCTCACGCTGTCCAGGCCGGAGACGTCGTGCACGAAACTCCAGATCCAGAAGTCGCGGCTGTGGAAGGTGGGCGTGTAGCCCCAGAGGCTGCCGAAGCCCGTCTCGCCCGGATTGTGGGGCAGTTGCTGGGGCGCCCAGATGGTGGGCGGCGTGGTCTCCCCCGCGCCGGAGCCGATCACCTGGCTGGCGTGGCCGATGGCCGTGTTGCAGGCCACGGTGGGCTTGAGTTCCATGTCCAGCGCCGCGCCGTAATACATGTAGCCGCTCTCCAGCGCGGGCAGGAAGTGGTGCCACGCCAGTTCGGCCGCGCTGGCCGGATGGGCCACGGGGTCCATCACGCTGGCGGGATCCACGTTGCCGTCCAGCTCGGCGGCGGTCTGCACGTAGTTCTGGGCGGCGGTGATCACGGCCCAGTTGCGCTCGTCCTCGGCCCAGCCGCCGGGGATGTCGAAGCCGTCGGGGCCGGTGAGGGGCCAGTTCCAGTTGATGAAATCCGGGCTGCCGAAATCGCCGTCGGCGTTCACCCAGCCGCCGTCCTCCACGTGGACGAGGTCCGCGGCGGAGACCGGATGCTCTAGCAGATACTGCTGCACGACGGTGGGCGTGTAGCCCGCGGCCACGGCCTGGCTGGTGAACTGGGGCACGCTCTCCAGGTAGTAGCTGTAGCCGCCGCCCCAGGCGTTGTCGCCGTCGTGGCCCAGCACAATGAGCAGCGGCTGGGCGGCCTCGCTGGTCGCCGCCACCTGGTTGATGTCCTCCAGCCCGTACATCTGGTAGCCGTCCTGCCAGCTCATGGCCATCTCCATCGGCACCACGGTGACGGAGCTGGCCACGCCCGTTTCGGGGTTCACATACTCGGCCTTGTGGGGCCGCATCGCAAAGGGAGCGGCATTGGTGGGCGTGCAGCCGCGGCTGATGGTGCGGCTCCACCAGGTGCTCTGGGCGGGATTGAGCTGGTCGGCGCGGTTGGGCGGATCACAGTTCTCGCCCCCCGTGCCCAGGATCAGCGGAAAGTTCGCGCAGGCCCGGCTGAGGTGGGTATTGGGGACGAAAGTCCACTGAACTCCTTCCTCCGCCAGCACGGGGATGATGCGTTCGCTGAAGCACATCTCCGGCGGGAAGAAGCCCGACGAGAGCCCCGGCGCGCTGCCCCAGGCCCGGGCGTGGGCCAGCTTGGCGATGCGGATCTCCATCCGCAGGGCCTCTTCGTCGATCAGGGGCGCGATGCTGTGGTGGTAGGGCGTCAGCACCAGGTCCAGGCGCGGCAGGCCGCCCGGCGTGAGCCAGCCGCGGGCCTGGCGGATGCCCTGGTTCCACGACGGGCTGTAGCCCAGGGAAAAGTGCGCGCCCAGGCTGGCGATGTTGTCGATCAGGCAGCCCGCGTAGCTCACCTGGGCGCCGGAACTGGGACCGCTCATCAGGCCCACGGCGTCGCGCATCCGGCCCTGGTAGGCGGCCACGCGGTCGGCCACGCTGAAGATCTCGGCCACGTCATTCTCCGGGTGGGCGGCTCCGGCGTTCCTACGCTGGATGGATTCCCAGGCCGTCTCGATGGCCGGCGGACCCAGGGCCGAGGTCTGCGGCCAGTAGATGGGCTGCTGCTGGTGCCAGTGATAGGTGGTGTAGACAGCGGCCCGGGCCGTGGACAACAGGGCCAGGCCGAGGCCGGCAGCCATCAGGGTGCGACGGTTCATGAGGATCTCCGCAAAGCTGGACAAGCGGAGGGAAGGTGGGGTGAGGGCACGGGAATTCCAACTGGACTGAGGGCAAAGGTTGAGCAGGCTGGTGTCAGGCATCGTGCCAGACACCAGCGCTGTCCGCCGCGGTGTCTCTGCCGTGTCAGGCACGGTGCCAGGCACGGTGCCTGACACCAACTCGGCGATTCGTCCTGCGCGCTGGACAGCGGCGGCATGGCGGTGGGCTCCGCAGCAAGTGCCACGTTGGAATAGAAAGGAGGCCCCATGACTCTCGTCTGGTTGACCCACAGCCTGCGCCGGCACGACAATCCCGCTCTGGCGGTGGCCCGGGACGAACCCGCGCTGCTGATCCTGGACCCCGCCCCGCCGCTGCCGGAGCGGTCCGGTGCCTGGCGCGCCCGCAGCCTGCGCCTCTTTCTGGCGGAGGCGGAAGCTGCCGGCCGGCCCGTGCTGGACGCCCGCCGACTGGACGCAGCGGCCTGGGACGCGCTGCGCGGGCTGGATCCGCGCCGCGAAGTGCAGCTGGATCTGGGCGATCCCGCCGCCGCCGCCGCGGCGCGGACCCGGCTGGTGGTGGCAGGCCTGACTCCCATCCTGCACGAACCAGGCCTCTGTCCCCAGCCCGAGCTGTTGATCGGCCCGGCCGGGCGCCTGCCGCGCTCCTTCTCGGCCTTCCAGCGCCTCTTCGTGTCCCGGGTGGAGATCAGCGCACCGCGACCGGAGCCGGACCAACATCCCTGGCTGGGCGCGCTCCCCGCCGAGCTGGCGAACTACCGCCTGCGCCTGGCGGATCTCCCCGCCGCCCCGGCCCTGCCCGCCGGCAACTGGCAACCCGGCGAGGCCGCGGCGCTGGCCCGCCTGCAGGCCTTCCGGGAGGCGGATTGGCCGGCGGATCCCGCCGCCTGGGAGCGCGCCGACGGCGGCGGTTCGTCCTTTCTTTCGCCCTGGCTGGCCCGGGGCGAGCTGGGCCCGCGCACGGTCTGGCAGGCCCTGGACGAGGAGGCGCGGGATCCCGCCCGGGCGGCCCGGGCCCGCAGCCTGCAGCGCCAGCTGATCTGGCGTGAGTACGCCCTGGCCCTCTTGCGCGAGCATCCCGACCTGGCCTGGGAACCCGTCGCCCCGGCCTGGCGGGACTTTCCGCGCCGCCCGGACGCCGCACGGCTGGCCGCCTGGCGCGCAGGCCGGACGGGCATTCCCATCGTGGATGCCGCCCAGCGCCAGCTCTACGCGGAGGGCTGGATCCACAACCGCCTGCGGATGATGACGGGCACCTGGCTGGTCAAGCAGCTGGGCCAGCCCTGGACGGACGGACTCAAGGTCTTCGAGGAGTGGCTGGTGGACTGGGACCCGGCGCTGAACGCCATGAACTGGCAGTGGTGCGCGGGTTGCGGCGTGGACGCCCAGCCCTGGTTCCGGCTCTTCAGCCCGGAAAGGCAGGCCGAGCGCGCAGATCCCGACGGGCGCCTGCTGAGGCGCTGGCTGCCCGAACTGAACTCGCTCTCCCTGGAGACGGCCCGCCGGGCCTGGACGCTGACACCCCTTGAGCGGGCGGCCACGGGCTACCCGGCGGCGCAGCCGGATCCCGTCCAGGGTCGGCAGGAAGCGCTGGCGGCCTGGGAGCGCTTTCGGGCCCGGCCCTGAGTTGATGCCGCTGGAGAGAACCACCACAGAGTCACAGAGACACAGAGTTGTCTTGAAGGTTGTCAGTGCGCCGGCGGCCGGCTTCTGGCCCCTTCCGCCGGCCGGCCCTCGTTGCGTACCTTGGGGCGCCAATCCCTGACAACAAAGGACGCACCGTGGCCCGCAACATCACCGCCCGTTCCCAGGACTACTCCGAGTGGTACCTGGACGTCATCAAGGCCGGCCAGCTGGCCGACTACTCGCCCGTCAAGGGCGCCATGGTCATCCGTCCCACGGGTTACGCCCTCTGGGAGAGCATGCAGGCGGACCTGGACCGCCGCTTCAAGGAGACCGGCCACGTCAACGCCTACTTCCCGCTGCTCATCCCTGAGTCCTTCATGACCAAGGAGGCCGAGCACGTGGAGGGCTTCGCGCCGGAATGTGCCGTGGTCACCCACGGCGGCGGCAAGAAGCTCGACGAGCCGCTCTACATCCGCCCCACCAGCGAGACCATCATCGGCCACATGTACGCCAAGTGGCTGACCAGCTGGCGCGAGCTGCCCATCCTGATCAACCAGTGGGCCAACGTGCTGCGCTGGGAGATGCGCACGCGCCTCTTCCTGCGCACCAGCGAGTTCCTCTGGCAGGAGGGCCACACGGCCCACGAGACGGCGGAGGAAGCCCAGGACGAGACGCTGAAGATGCTCGAGGTCTACCGCGCCTTCTCCGAGGACGTGCTGGCCATCCCGGTGATCAAGGGCCGCAAGACCGAGAAAGAAAAGTTCCCCGGCGCCGTGGCCACCTACTGCATCGAGGGCTTCATGCAGGACGGCAAGGCCCTGCAGATGGGCACCAGCCACAACCTGGGGCAGAACTTCGCCCGGGCCTTCGAGATCAAATTCACCGGACGCGACAACATCGAGCAGCTGGCCTGGACCACCTCGTGGGGCGTCTCCACGCGGCTGGTGGGCGCGCTGATCATGGCCCACTCCGATGACGACGGGCTGGTGGTGCCGCCCCGGCTGGCCCCCAAGCTGGGCGTGGTGGTGCCGCTCTGGAAGAACGACGAGGAGCGGGCCTCGGTAGAACCCTTCGCCCGCCGGGCCTTTGAGCTGCTGCAGAGCCAACTGGGCGCGTTGAAAGTGATCTGGGATTCCGACACGGACAAGCGTCCGGCGGACCGCTTCTTCGGCTGGGTCCAGCAGGGCATCCCCTTCCGGCTGGAGATCGGCCCGCGCGACGCGGCCCAGGGCAGCGTCTGTCTGGTGACACGCCACGACCGCCAGAAGCGGATTCTCAGCCTGGCCGAGCTGGAGGCCGGGATCGCCGGCATCCTGGAGACCATGCAGGCCGAACTCTACCAGCAGGCGCTGGAGCGACGCACGGCGGGCACCGTGCGCGTGGAGAGCTGGGCGGAGTTCCAGCAGGCGATCCAGGAGCGCAAATGGGTGGAAGCCCACTGGGACGGCACGGGCGAAACCGAGGCGGCCATCAAGGAGGCCACCAAGGCCACCATCCGCTGCCTGCCCTTTGACTGGGCGGACGAGCCCGGCACCTGCGTGTTCAGCGGCCAGCCCAGCGCGCGGCGCGTCCTGTTCGCCACCGCCTACTGAGCCTTGCGGCGCTCTTCATGACGCTGAAAAAGCGCGCGTCCCCCCGGGGAACGCGCGCTTTTGTTGTCTGTCTGGCTGGGCGGGCTACAGTTTGGCCCGCTCCCGCTCCAGGGCCAGCGTGATTCGCTCCGCCAGGTCCTGCAGGTGCTGGGCCTGCAGGCGGTCGCCGCCCGCCGACTTCTGCCAGGCCGCCAGCTGGGCGCGGATGCCCTGCAAGTCCGCCCGGGCCAGCAGGCGCGCGTCCTCGGGCAGCTCGCGCAGCTTCTTCTCCAACAAAAGCTCGCTCAAGAGGCCCACGTGCAGGCGCTGCAGGTCGCGGGCCGCCGGATCGGCGGGCGCCTGGCTCCAGATGCCGGTCCGCACCTTGGCGAAGAGCTCGTCCAGGCCCAGCACGCGCCCCTTGGGCAGGCGGGCCTCCAGCTCCACCACGCGGGAGAGCCGGGCCGGGCAGTAGAGATCGGCCAGCAGGCGGCCCCGTTGCTCGGCCAGCCAGCCGCGCAGCGGCGTGTCCAGCCGCTCCACCTCGCGCGAGCCGTCGAAACTCCAGCTCCAGCCGGGTCCGAAGCGCTCCAGGGCCGGGCCCGCTCCCCGCCAGGGAGCCGGATCCAGCGCCGCCGCCAGCAGCAGGTCCAGCAGCGCGCGCTGCTCGTCCACGGCCCAGGCCTGCAGCGGATCCACCCCCTGGCCCCAGGGCTGACGGCGGTATTCCAGCGCGCCCACGTAGCGGGGCAGCGGCTCCAGCGCGGCCCAGTAGGCGCCGAAGGCCCGCTCCCAGGCGCGCCGGTAGAGGGCCGGATCGTCGCCCGGCGTGAGGATCTGCTCCGGCCCCGTGGCCAGCAGCGCACGGGCCAGCTCCAGCTGGTGGCGCGTCCAGGCCTCCTCGTCAGATGACAGGTCGAAGACGCGGATGCCCGGATCCACGGCGCTGCCCCAGCCGCGCACGTCGTAGGCGTCCTCGTCCGTGCCGTAGCGCAGGCCCGCCTCGCGCGCGGAGCGCTCCAGCAGCGGCTGCAGGGCCCGGGCGTCCGCGGCGGGATCCGTCTCCCCCGTGGGCCGGTAGCCCCACTCGATGGCGAACAGGTCGTAGGGTCCCAAGGTGCGCGTGTAGTAATCGCCCTGGCGGGCCGGGTCCAGGGCCACGCAGGCCCCGTTGTACTCCATCACCGAGCCGGTCAGGCCCGTCGCCCCCGTGGCCGTGGAGTCCCAGAGGCCGGCGAAGGGCAGCAGGGCGCTGGCCGCGAAGTTGTGGCGCAGGCCCAGGGTGTGGCCCACTTCGTGCGCCACCACCTGGATCAGGTACTGCTCCACGATGGGCCAGGGCAGCGGATCACCCGGCGCCAATTGGCCGGCGGAGGCCAGCCGCGCGCCGGCCAGCCCGGCCTGCTCGGCCAGCTCCTGGGCGACGCTGCAGGAGTGGACGCCGCCCTGCTCGGGATCCGCCCAGGCCGCGGCCTGCCGTTCGCCCGCCTGCTGGAGCGCCAGCAGCAGGCCCTCGCCCGCGGCGGGCAGAGCCGCTTCCTGGCCCGCGTCCGCCGCGCGCCGACCCAGCGGCGCGATACTGGCCCGCCAGCCCCAGGCCACGCGCCGCACCATGTCGGCTTCCACCACGATGTCGGCGTTGAGGATCTCGCCCGTGTAAGGATTGACCTGGCTGGGTCCCATGGCGCCGAAGGAGGGCTCGTTGGACGAGATCCAGCGGATGGTGTTGTAGCGGATGTCCGCCGGATCCCAGTCCGCGTCGTCGGGCATCTGCTTCACCACGAAGGCGTTCTGGAAGCCCGCCCGCTCGAAGGCCAGGTTCCAGAGTTCGGCGCCCCGGCGGACGGCGGCGCGATACTCCGCGGGAATGGTGTTCTCCAGCCAGTAGACGATGGGCTGGACGGGCTCGGACAGGGCGGCCTCCGGTTCGCGCTTCTCCAGCCGCCAGCGGTTGGCCACGTGGACCATCGGATCCTCGCGGCCGTCGTCGCCCCAGAGCCGCCAGCCCGTCTCGAAGTAGCCCACCCGCGGGTCGGCCAGGCGGGGCGTGAAGGGCGCGGCGGGCAGCTCCGACAGACTGGCCCGCACCTCGATCTCCAGCGCGCGTGGATCCTCCAGCAGGCTCCAGCCCTGGGCGGGCCGCTCGGTCTGGAAGCCCAGCCGCGCGCCCAGCTCGAGGTTGGCCGGGAAGCTCTGCAGGCGCGTCCAGCGTCCGCGGCCCTCCACGGGGCTGAAGTCCGAGCCCAGGGCATGCTTCAGGCGCTGAGCCGTGCGCAGGGGATCGCCCAGGAACCAGTCGTTGAGCGGCACCAGCCACGAGCCGCGCTCGGGTTCGGCCTGGGCGGCCAGCTTGAAACTGGCCAGGGGCGAATCGCTGCGCGAACGCTCCACCATGGCGGCGGCGGGCTCGGCCGCGGCGCGGAACATCAGGTTGCGGCGGGTGAGCAGGATGCGCTCGCCCACCTTGTCGAAGCGCACCACCATGTGCCCGGCGGGCACGCCGGCCAGCACGCCCTGCCCGCCCGCGCCGGTCTCCTGGGTGAAGGAGAGGATATAGTCCCGGCCCAACTGGTCGGGCTGGATCTCCAGCCAGCAGGCGTCGGTGCGCGGCAGGTGGTAGAGCGTGAACAGCCCGCCCAGGGTGTCCGCCCCGGCCAGCACCTCGGCGAAGGGCGGCTTCTCGTCCTTGGCCCCGCCCTTCTTCGGCCCGCCCTCGGGACCCGGGATGCTCAGGCTGAAGAAGGCGTCGTAATCGTCCGCGGCGCGGGCGGCGGGCGGCGCGGCCAGCCCCAGCAGGAGCAGGGCGGCCAAGCCCAGCGCGTGGCCGTGAGAGTGGAAGCGGGCAGGCATGGAAGCCCCTTTCTGTGAGACGGCGGAGGGCGGCGGGACCTCAGGCGGGTCCGCGCTCGCCCAGTTTGCGATCGATGACGCGCTTCAACTCGCCCAGGTCCATGGACTTGACCAGATAGGCGTCGGCCAGCCAGCTGGAAAAGTCCTCCTTGTGGTGCGGGAAGGCGCTGTAGATGATCACGGGCACCTCGTTGTCCTCGGCCACGATGCGCCCCATGGCCTCCAGGCCGTCCATCTCGGGCATGCGGATGTCCATCACGATCAGGTCGGGGCGCTCCCGGCGCGCCAGCTCCACGGCCTCGCGGCCCGTGGAGGCGAAGAGCAGCTCGTGCCCGTCCGCGCCGAATTCCTCGCGGTAGAGCAGCCTCAGGGACTCGTCGTCATCCGCGAACAGGATCCTGGCCATGATTCCTCCCATGCAGGGTGGTGATGAACTCCGCGCCGCCCAGCCGGCCGGGCTGCAGCAGGCGCAACTCGCCCTCGTGCAGGCGGGCGATGTCGCGGGCCTGGGCCAAGCCCAGTCCCAGGGCGCCGTCCCGGCCGCTGACAAAGGGTTCGAACAGGGTGTCGAGCAGGGTCACGGGCACGCCCGGTCCGTCGTCGGCCACGGAGATCGAGAGACCCTCGGCCTCCAGGCGCAGGCTGATGCTGAGCAGGCTGCAGCGCCGCACGCCGTCCCGCCGGACCTCGTTCAGGTCCAGCACGTTCTGCACCTGGGCGTGGAGCATTTGATCCAACCGCAGCACGTCGCCCCAGACCCAGCAGGGCTCGGCGGGCGTGTCCACGCTGAGCTGGATGCCGCGCTCGCGGAAGGCGTCCTCCAGCCGGTCGCGCAGCTGCAGCAGACGCTCGCGCAGGTCCAGCCGGTCGCGGCGCAGGATCTGGGGCGCGCCGTAGTCCATCAGCGCCTCGAGGATCCGCTCGATGCGCTTGCACTCCCGCAGCACCAGGTCCGCGTGGGAGCGCGGCTTCTCCTGGCCCTCCAACTCCCGCACCAAGAGGCGTGCGAAGCCGCCGATGGACATCAGCGGCGTCTTGATCTCGTGGGCCAGGTTGCCCGTCACGCGTCCCACGGCGGCCATCTTCTCGCTCTTGAGCAGCAGCTCCTGGCCGCGGTCCAGCTGCTGGTAGGCCTCCTGGAGTTCCTCCAGCCGGTGGTCCAGCTCCTGGTTCATGCGGGCGCGCTCCAGCGCGAAGCCCAGGTGCCGCGCGCAGCTGACCAGCGCGTCCAGGTGGTCGCTGGTGGGCGGGCGGTTGGTGATGGCGTTGTCCACCAGCAGAAAGCCCCGGGTCTCCTCCGCCTCGCGGCCCGGACTGGCCGGCACGCGCACGGGCGCCAGCCAGGACTCGGAGCTACCCGTCAGGTCCAGCAGGCAGAGGCTGCCCGGCTCGCGCAGCTCGGGCACGCGCAGGCACGTGCAACCCGGCCGGTCCAGGGCCGCGCGCAGCTGAGGCGCGGCGGCCAGCAGGTGGAAGCGGATGCTCTCCACCCGGCGCTGGATGGGCCGGTCGTCCTCCTCGGGACCCAGGTTCTGGAAGAGCTCGCCTAGGCTCAAGTCCGTCAGGTCGCCGCGGTTCCAGATCCGCGCGGCCTCCTCGCCGGAGAGCGGGCCCACCGCCAGCCGGCCGACGATCTCGTCGCCCTGGCGCTCGAAGAAGAAGGCGCGGTTGAACTCCAGCCCCTTGCCGAAGGTCAGGCCGGCCAGGATGATCCGCAGGATGCGGTCCAGGTCTCGACTCTGCTGCAGGGCGGCCAGCACCTGGTTCAGGATGTCCAGCTGGCGAATCTGGCGCTCCAGGCCGGCGTCCGTCCGGCTGAGCTCCAGGTCCTGCAGGTCCAGCTCGCGCTCCAGGACCAGCACGCCGCCCTCGGGTCCCTTGAGGGGCAGGATGTCCAGCTCGAGGTAGTGCTCGCCGCCGCACATGTGGGGCGGCAGCTCCAGGTGGCGCCGACGCCCGTCCGCCAGGCTGAGCCGGATGGGGCACTGCTCGGTCAGGGCCGTGCAGAGGCGGCAATCGGAGTCGTGGACGGCTCCGGGCGTCTCCAGCTCACGCCCGTCCAGTCCCCGGGCGCGGTGCTCGCGGTCCACGAGGTAGATGCGGATGGGCAGGCTGTCCAGCAGGTCCGGGGTGATCAACTGCGACATGGCGTTTCCGTTGGGATGGTGCTCAAAGGTATCCACACGGGCCGGCTGGAACAACGCCCGGCCACCACGGACCCACGAGACGGGCTCAGACTCCGGGGTCCGCTCCCGCCGCCGGCGGCGGCGCGGGCCCGGCCTGGACGGCCTGCACGGCCAGCACGCCCTTCATCAGTCCGGCCAGGGAGAGCAGCAGGGGCACCAGCCACGAGCGGCCCAGAGGCAGCCCCAGCAGAAGGCCCAGGGCGCTGAGCTGGCTGGAGGCCAGGATGGCCAGCGAGATCAGCCGCAGCCGGGCGATCCACTCCAGCCGCGTGTCGTAGAGCCGGTTGGGCACCAGGATCATCAACGTGAGCAGGGCCTGCTGCACGAAGAGCAGGCCCAGGGCCAGCACGAAGAGCAGGGGCGCGGAGAGGGTGAGGGCCAGCCAACGGGCGGGACCCTCCAAGAAGGCCAGCAATTCGGCGGGCTTGACCTCGCCGTCGGGCTGGCCCGGGCTGGCCAGCGGAAAGGCCTGGACCTGGTTCTCGGCCCCCTTGACCAGCAGGCGCGTGCGGGTGAGCTGCAGATCCACGGGCTGGTCGGCCAGCCGCAGGGTGGCGTCCAGATCCAGCAGCAGGATCGGCCGGCCGGCGCGGTCGTGGATCCAGAGCGGCTCCGGAGTGGGCGGATCCGTCCAGAGCGCACCGCCGCGCAGGCCCATCTTTGGCAACTGGGCCAGGATGGCGGGGGCCTCGTCCAGGTAGCGGTTCAGCTCGCGGTTGGCCAGGAAGGCCAGCGCCAGGGTCAGGCAGAGGGCCGCCAGCAGCAGGCGCGGCAGGCCCGTGCCCCGGCCCTCCAGCACCTCCGTGGCCCAGCGGCGGCCCGGGCGCCAGGGCAGCCAGAGGGCCTGCCCCAGTCGACGCAGCAGAGTCATCGCGTCCTCTCCTTTCGCGCCGCCGCCCGGCGACGCCACTCTCCCATCACGCGCTCGCCCAGTCCGGCCCGCCAGGCCAGGGCCCCGAAGGTCAGGCCGTGGAGCGTCCCGCCCAGCAGGATGCTCTCCAGCGCCCCGCGCCCCGCCAGCCGGCCCGCCAGCGCGGCCAGCCCGGCCACAAGCGAGTAGCGCGCGATGCGCCAGAGCCGCGCGGGCACGAGGATCCGGGCCAGGGGCTGGCCCAATCCGCGCCGCAGCAGGTGCCAGAACACCACCACTTCGGCCAGGGTGGCGATGACCGTGGCCAGCGCGGGTCCGGCCCAGTGGAAGCGCACCAGGATGATGGCCAGGACGAAGTTGAGCAGGAGGTCCCCGGCCGCCGTGCCCAGCACCCAGCGCTGCAGGCCCAGGTTGTTCAGCACCTGGCCGTAGAACATCAGGCGCATGGGAAAGAGCAGCAGGTAGAGGCGGAAGGGCAGGGCGGACTCGGCGTAGGCCGGACCCCAGAAGGACACGTAGAGCGGGTCGGCCAGCACCATCAGCAGGGTGAAGATCGGGAAGACCAGCCAGGCCACCTTCTCCACGCCCTCGGCCAGCAGGTCGGCCATCTCGGCCAGCTTGCCCTCGTGCTGCAGGCGCGAGAGATGCGGCAGCATGACCACGGAGACGCTGCCCACCAGCACCGAGACGAAGGGCACTTCCAGCGCGCCGGCCTGGAACTTGGCGTAGACGGCCTTGTCCGTGAACCAGGCCGCCACGATGTTCTTGTCCATGTACATGGCCAGGTAGGCCACCAGCGTGGTGGCCGTGATGGGCAGCGCGTAGCCGAGCAGGGGCTTGACGCGCGCGCCGACGAACTTCACCGGGTGCCAGGCCATGTCCGGATGGCGGGCGGCCAGCACCAGTTGGAAGACCGCCCACTTGAGCAGGGCCATGCCGCTCAAGAGCCAGCAGACGGCGCGGATGGAGGCGGCCTCCAGGCTGAGCGTGGGCCAGAGGGCGCCCAGCAGTGCCGCCGGCCCCTGGAACAGCTGAGGCTGCGCGCCGGCCACCAGCGGGCCCAGCGCCAACAGGAGGAAGAGCGCGGACTCCACGCTCATCCAGACCGCCAGCAGTTTGAAGCGCCCCAGCAGGTTGAAGGTGGACTCCATCGCCGCCGAGCCCACCATGGCGAAGGAGTAGAGGGCGAAGACCCGCAGGTGGCCCACCGCGTCGGGACTCATGTGGTAGAAGTCCCGCAGCCAGGGCGCCCCCAGCCAGAGCAGCGCGCCGTAGACCACGCCCAGGCTGAGCAGGATCTGGTGCACTAGGCTCATCAGGTAGCGCCGACCCGCCTCGTCCAGCCGGGGATGGAAGTAGAACAGCACGCTGGGCAGGCTAAAGATGAAGAGCATGTAGGTGCTGTTGAAGACCAGCCAGACGTTCTGGTACTCGGCGGCGATCTCGAGCCGCTCGCCGAACAGGCGGGCCACGCCCAGGTTCACCAGCAGGCGGGCCAGACTGGCGCTGGAGCGGCCCAGGCTGAGCAGCAGGCTCTGCCGGGTCAGGCTCATGAGCGGCCCCGGCGCCGTGCGGCCACGCGCGGCGGCGCCGGGGGCAGTCCGGCGCTGAGCCAGGGCACGTCGACAGCCAGGACGGGATCCGCCTCCAGCCTGGGCAGCCAGGCCCGGCAGCGGGCGGGATCCCGGCGCGCCAGCAGGCGCAACAGCTCGCGGCGCTCCAGGGCCGGGGCCAGCGGATCGAAGAGCCGGGCCTCCAGCGGCGCGCCGTCCAGGGTGGTGTCCGCAGCCAGGCTCTCGAAAGCGCTGATCCGCACCGCTAGCACGCTGTCCGCCAGGGCCGCCAGCAGCGCCGCGCGCCCGGCCGGGCCGGCGGGGTTGCGCCCCAGGCCCCAGGCCGCCGAGCGCCGCACGCCCGGATGCGTGTGGCGCAGGCCTTCCAGCAGGATCTGCGGGTCCCCGTCGCGTTCGGCCAGGCCCTCCAGGAGCAGAGAAAGCGAACCCGGGGTGGACTGGGCCAGCCCGCGCGTCCACCAGTCGGCGAAGCGCGCCGGATCCCCCAACTGGCAGGCCTCGGAAAAGACCCAGAGGGCGAAGGCCTGCTCGGAGAGCCGGCGGGTCCGCTCCTCGCCGGGCTCCGCCGGCAGGGGGGCCTCCACGGCCTCCTCCAGCAGGGGCACGGCCGCCGCACCCAGCGCGACCACCACGTCCTTCAGGGCGTGGCGCTCCCAGCTGATGTCGCTGGACAGCAGGCGCCGGCGGCGGAGCAGGTCCACGGTCTCCACAGGCCGCCGCACCAGGGCCGCCCGGGCCAGGTCGCGCTCGCGCAGCCACTTGGGTTCCAGGCGGATGGCCCAGACGTAGAGCCGGTCGACGGAATCCGTCTCGACGAAGAGCGAATCCAGCGGGCCGGGGTCGTCCGCGGCGGCGGCCGCCGCCAGCGCGGGCGCGGCCCCGGCTCCGGCGGGAGTCCGGCGCGGGCCCCAGTCCTGGGCCAGGCCGCGCAGGCTGCCGCTCCAGAGGCTGTCGTTGGCTCCGTTGCCCAGGTAGTAGTCCGCCCCCGTGGCGTCGAGGAAGAGGCCCAGGCTGCCCGTCCGGCGGCGGGGATCGCCGTAGGCCCGGGGCTTGGCCGGACCGCGCATGGCGTAGAGGTCCGCGCCCAGCAGGTCCGTCAGGCGGCCTGTGCCGTTGGCGCTGCCCGCGCCCTGGCTCAAGTCCCAGGCCGTGTAGCTGTCGTCGCCCCCGCGCTCCAGCAGCCAGCCCAGGGCCAGGTCGTGCCCGCAGCCCTGGCTGACGCCCCGGCTTTGGTAGACGTCCTGCCCGTCCTCGTCCAGCAGGAGGCCCGCCGCCAGGTGCACGCCCGCGCCCTGGGCGTACTGCCAGGCCAGGTAGCGGTCGTTGCCCGCGCGGTCCACCAGCGCGCCCAGGGCCCACCAGTAGGCGCCGCCCTGCCCGAAGATGTCCGCCGAGTAGAGGTCGTTGCCGGCCAGGTCGTGCAGGAGACCCACGCCGCCGGAAAGATCCGGCCGCTGGCCGAAGCCGAAGCCCTGTCCCATGCTCAAGTGGTGGTCGTCGTAGCGGATCTGGTCCACGTAACGCGGCTGCAGCAGGTACTGATCGTGGCCGGCCTTGTCCTGGAGCAGGCCCAGCCCGGCCACGTGGCCGAAGCCCTGGCCGTAGAGGCTGCAGCGGTAGAGGTCGTTGCCGGCCTCGTCCAGCAAGAGGCCCATTCCCAGGCTGCCGGCCCCCAGGCAGAAGGTGTCCCCCGTGTAGAGGTCGTCGCCCCCTCTGTCCACCAGGAGGGCCAGCCCGCCCAGGGAGGCGCCCAACGCCGCGTAGCGCCCCTCGTACTGGTCGTCGCCGGCCAGGTCCAGCAACAGGGCCAGCCCGCCCACGCTGGCGGCGGGACCGAGCTCGCCGCCGCTGCGGTAGCGGTCGTTGCCCTGCAGGTCCAGCAGCAGGCTGACTCCGCCGCGGCTCAGGGCCACCGGGCCCTCGTAGAGATCGTCGCCCCCCAGGTCGATGACGATGGGCGGCAGGCCGCCCGTCCAGTGGTTGACCGCCTCCGTGCCCACGGCCAGGAATTCGTCTGCGTAGAGCACGGGTCCGTAGAGCGGGTGCTTCTGGGGGCGCAGGCCGTCGGCCGCGGCCCGGAAGTCCTCCAGTTGGGCCACGAACTGCTCCAGCTCGTCCAACAGGCCCAGCAGTTCGGCCGGGTCGGGCCGCCGGACGGCCTCCAGGCGCAGGCGCCGGGCGCGGGACTCGGCCTCCGAAAGCCGCTGCAGGCTGTCCAACTCGAAGACGCTGAGTTCGCCCAGTTCGCCGTCCTCCTGCAGCAGGTCGCCCAGATCCTGCTCCAGGACCTGGACCTGGGCGGGCTCCAGCAGACGCCGGCGACCCAGGCCGCCCAGCCAGTCGGTCCAGTCCTCCCAATCCCGCCCCCGAAGCGCCCCCGGCCGCAGGTCGGGCAGTTCCGTCGCCGGCGCGCCGGCGCGTCGCAGCTCGGGCCAGAGCCGGCGCACCAATTGGCCCAGTGTCTCCGTCCGCTCCAGGCGCCGGGTCAGCGAATCCCCCCAGCTGTCCAGCGGCTGGCCGGACTTGAGGATTTCGTCCACCCGGGCCAGCCGGAAGGAGTCCCGTTCCGCGGGCAGCAGCGGAAAGGCCAGATCCTGCTGGCGCAGTCCGGCCTGTTCCAGGGATGCCGCCAGGCGCGGATCGGCCTGCGCCGGCGCGAGACTTGCGGCCAGGCCCAGCGACAACAGGCTCAGGCGAATCAGGGATGCTGTCTTCATGCTCCGGCCTCCGGGTTCAGCAAGTGCCGCGCCGCCGCCTCGTAGCCGGCCAGCCCCAGGCCGCAGATCAGGGCCTGCGCGCCGCGGGCCGTCAGCAGGGTGCGGCGGAATTCCTCGCGCGCCAGCACCTGGCTCACGTGCACCTCCACCACCGGGATGCTGAGGGCCAGCAGGGCGTCCAGCAGCACGACGCTGGTGTGGGAGAGCCCCGCCGGGTTGAGGATCACGCCGTCCACGTGACCCTCTGCCCACTGCAGGCGGTCCACCAGGGCCCCCTCGTGGTTGCTCTGGAAGAAACTCCACTCCACGGCGGGGAACGCCGCGCGCAGGCGCCGCTCCAGCTCGTCCAGTCCCTGGGTGCCGTAGATCTCCGGCTCGCGCCGCCCCAGTCCGTTCAGGTTGGGGCCGTTGATCACGTCCAGCCTCATGTGAGCAGGCCTCCCCATTCGGTCAGCGCGCGCTCCAGCAGCGGCCGCTCCACGATCTCCAGGCGGGCTGCGCCGGGCCGCACGGGCAGCACCAGCCGCAGGCGGCCCGCGCTCACCTTCTTGTCCTGGGCCATCCGGGCCAGGATCTCGGGCACCGCCAGCTCGCGCAGGGCCGGCGCGGGCAACAGACCCAGCTCCAGCAGGACGCGCCGCAGGCGCTCCTCCATCCCGTCCGCCGCGGCGGCGTCGGCCACTCCGGCCAGCCGGGCCGTGCGGGCCGCGGCCAGCATGCCCAGCAGCACGGCGTGGCCGTGCTTGAGTTCCTCGCCCCGCAGGGCCTCCAGCGCATGGGCGAAGCTGTGGCCCAGGTTGAGCAGCGCGCGGCAGCCGGCCTCGCGCTCGTCCTGCTCGACAATCTCCAGCTTGAAGCGCAGGGCCCGCTCCACGTGGGCGGGCAGGTCCGGGTGGTCCGCCCGCAGCAGGTCCGCCGGCTGGTTCTCCAGCTGCCGCGCCCAGCCATCGTCCTGGAGCCAGGCGGCCTTGAGCAGCTCGCCGTAGCCGCTGCTCCAGTCCTCCGGACGCAGGGTGGCCAGGCTGTCCAGGTCGATCCAGATCGCCCGGGCGGGCCAGAAGCTGCCGACGGAGTTGCGCTGCCCGCCGAAGTTGATCGCCGTCTTGCCGCCCACGGCCGCATCCACCATGGCCAGCAGGCTGGTGGGCACGCAGCAGAAGGGCACGCCGCGCTTCCAGAGGCTGGCGGCCAGGCCGCCCAGGTCGCCCACCATCCCGCCGCCCCAGGCCAGGAGGGGCGAGCCGCGCTCCAGGCCCAGCTCGGCCATCTCCCCCAGCACGGTGAGCAGGTTGGCGCTGTTCTTGGCGCCCTCGCCCTCGGGCAGCACCAGGCGCTGCAGGTCCACGCGGTCCATGACCTGCTCCTGGAAGCGCCCCTGGGCCCGGGCCACGCGGGATTCCGTCAGGAGCAGGCGCGGGCCGGGGAACTCGGCCAGGGCCGCGGCGATGGACTCGCCAGCCTGGTGGCCCAGCCAGATCCGGGACTCCCCGAGGGCGCTGTGGAAGGTCAACTGCATGGGTGGAATCCGGAAACGGGCGAAGCGGCGGCGTGGCCGGTGCGGGGCAGGGACATGGGACCATCCGTTGGTTTGGTGGCCCAAGATAACAGCGGACGGGCTGGCAAGCGCCGGTCCGGGGCCGCTGGACGCCCCCCGGGAGTCGATTCCAGCCCGGGGCCCGGGGCCGCGGCGGGAGAAGCGCTTGCCGGGCATTGCATCAACCGGGATGGGGTGCTATACTTTTCGCTCTTGAATTCGGCGGCTCGCCGCTCCCTCTCGGGCAGGGATTGGCGGTTGGAAGCCCCGGACGTGGAATTGGATAGTGAGGTGTTCCCATGAGCCGAGTCTGCCAGATTTGCGGCAAAGGCCCGATGAGCGGCAACAACGTGTCCCACGCCAACAATCACACCAAGCGCCGCTTCCTGCCCAACCTGCAGACCGTGCACGCCATGGTGGACGGCGAACGCCGCCGCATGCGCGTCTGCACGTCCTGCATCCAGGCCGGCAAGATCACGAAGTAACGCGCCAGCGCATCCAACGTGGAAACGGCGGCCCAGGCCGCCGTTTCGTGTATCCGTCCCGCCCGGGATTCCCTCACTCCGCCAGCGGCGTGCTGACCAATTCCAGCTTGTCATCGAGCAGGGAGACCTGGATCCGCAGGGCCTTGCCGCTGGAGGCCAGGATGGCTTCGTTGACCCGCTCGGCCACCAGCTCCTCGAACTTGCGATCCACGTTCTGCCCGCTCAGCTCCAGGCGCGTGCCCAGCCGGGCCACCCAGCGCGAGACGTCCGGCGAGACCGTCAGGTCGTGGCCCAGCCGCGCCACCTTGCTCTGGAAGGCCGGCACGATGCGCTCGTTCAGGATGCGCTGGAGGTCGGACTCCGCCAGCGGCTGGAAGACCACCAGCTTGTCCACCCCGCGCAAGAGGTCGGGCGTGAAATAGTCGCGCAGGGCGGCCTCGTCCAGGCGGCGGTCCTCCGGGCTGGAGAAGCCCATCGACCCGTGGGGCTCGAAACCCAGGATATCCGAGACCAGCACGACGGTGGTCTCGCCCACGGGCATCTGCTGGCCGCCGGCGTCGCGCAGGAAGCCCTCCTCGAAGCCCTTGAGGAAATAGTGCAGGACCTCGCCGGCGGCGAACTCAAGGTTCTTGAGGAGCAGCACGCGGCGCGGCTCCACGCGCAGCCGCTCCAGCACGCTGGGCGCGGGATACCCGCCTTCGCCCTGGGAGACGCGGCCGGTGATCAGCTGCAGGCTCTCCGCCTCTTGGTAGTCGCTCAAGTCCACCACGAAGGGCTCGCGGTTGTAGAGGATGCGCGAGAGTTCGCCCGCGAAGTACTTCTTGCCCACGCCCGCCGGCCCGGCGAACAGGAACACGCCGTCCGGCCGGTCGGGGTTCAGGTCCAGGTCGCTCTTGGTGAAGCGGATGGTCCGGCAGACCTCGAGGATGGCCGACTCCTGGCCGATGATCCGCTCCCGCAGCAGCTCCTCCAGCCGGGTCAGGCGCTCCTGCAGGTCGGGGAAGTCGGCCGATTCCTGGCCCGTGATCCGCCCCAGGGCCAGACGCAGCGCGCTCTCCCAGGCCAGCGGCTCGGGCCCGTCGTCCAGGGCCTGGATGGAGAGGGCCACGTCCAGCAGGATCAGCGCCTTCTTGGGGAACTGGCTGGTGCGCACGTGAGCCTCGGCCATCTCCACCACGCGCTCCAGCTGGGCGCGGTCCAGGCTGACCCCGTACTGCTCCTCGAACTTGTCCTTGATCTGCTCGAGGATCAACAGGACGTCGGAGCGGGTCAGGGGCTTGATGTAGAGCGGCGAGAGCCACTCCTCGAAGACGGGGTTGGACTTGAAGACGCGGTTGAAGAACTCCACGTCGGCCAGCAGCACGAAGTGGAGCTTCTTGTAGCGCAAGAGGCCCAGCAGGCGCTGGAGGAAGTCCTGCATCACGGTGGTGGCGTTGGCGAACCAGTGCTGGATGCCGTCGAGCACCAGGATGATCTCGGGGTGCTGCTCCAGGTGCAGGCGGAGCACGTCGAAGCGGGCCTGGAGGTCGGTCTGGCTCTGGAGGTCCTTCAGGAACAGTTCGCGGTTGAACTCGAAGAAGCGCTTGCCCGCGAAGATGCGCGGCACGCGGCCGGCGGCGGTCTCCTCCACCAGGCGCCGCAGGACCATGCTCTTGCCCACGCCCGGCAGGCCGTAGATCAGCAGGTTCTGGCGGTAGCGGCGCACCAGCACCTCCATGGCCGCCCGGCAATAGTCGGGATAGGGCAGGAGGCCCTGCATGGGATCCTGGCCGTAGCGCCGGTTCAAGTCCTGCTCCGGGGCGAAGAAGGCGCGCAGGAAGTCCGCCGCACCCTCGCCCTTGCGCTGCAGCTCGATGCCCAGCTTCTCCAGCGGCATGGGATAGAGGTGGTTCCAGTTGAAGAGCACGAGCTGCAGCAGGGGGTCGGCGTCCAGCTCGTCCTCGCCTTTCTCCTGCTGCCAGCTGGCCAGCACGCTCAGGACGGCCTCGTCCGGCGGCAAGGCCAGCTCGTCCACGGCCTCCAGGACTTCGGCGGGGAAGTCCTCGGCCGGCGGCGCGGCGTCCCGGGCCGCCTCCTGGGCCGCCACGGCGCTGGAGGCCTGGTGGAAGTGGCGCAGCAGGGCCTCGCGATGTTCCTCGCCCTGCAGCAGGCCCTCCCAGACCTCCGAGAGCCGGGCGGGATCCTCCAGCGCGGCGATGAGCAGTTCGGGGATGCCGAAATCCTGCCGATTGTGGGCGGCGGCGGCGGCCGCGGCGCGGGCAAACCAGTCGAGCAGTGCGGGGGAGAGTTGCATGACGCCGGCCTCCGGTTGTGGGCGGGTCGTTCCGGTCCGTCCCGCGCGGCCAATCTAGCAGTCTGCGCGACTTGACCGCCGGACGCTTCCGCCGGGCCATTGCAGGAAATGGCCGGGTTTTCCAGACTGGAAGCCGGGATTCCATCGGATGGAGACGGCGGCCCCGGCCGCGGAAAGGACCCATGCCCGCCACCACCCACCCCTACGCCGCCCTCCTGGAGCACGTGGAGAAACCCGCCCGCTATCTTGGAGGCGAGGTCTTCTCCGTGGTCAAGGACTGGAGCGACCCGCAGCTCGCCTGCACCTTCGCGCTCTGCTTCCCCGACCTCTACGATATCGGCATGAGCCACCTGGGCACCAAGATCCTCTACAAGGTGGTCAACCAGGCCGCCGACCTGCTGATGGAGCGCTGCTTCTGTCCCTGGTTCGACCTGGAGGCCGGGCTGCGCGCGGCGGGCCTGCCGCTGATCAGCCTGGAGACGCGCCGGCCGCTCCGCGACTTCCAGGTGGTGGGCTTCTCGCTGCAGTACGAGATGACCTTCACCAACGTGCTCACCATGCTCGAGCTGGGCGGGATCGCGCTGCGCTCCGCCGAGCGGCCCGAGGACGCTCCGCTGGTGATCGCCGGCGGTCCGACGGCCACGCACCCCGAGGCCATCGCCCCCTTCATCGATGCCTTCGTGATCGGCGACGGCGAGGAGGCCCTGCCGCGCGTGCTGCGCCTGGTGGGCCGCCTGCGCCGGGAGGGCCGGCCGCGGCGTGAGATCCTCGTGGAGCTGGCGCGCTCGGGCGGTGTCTACGTGCCCGCGCTTTACGGCACGCGGATCTGCGAGCGCTCGGGCCTGGAAGTGGTGGACCAGCCGCTGGAGCCGGGGGTGCCGGCGCGCGTGACCCGCAACTTCGTGCCGGACCTGGACGCCTATCCCTTCCCCGACGACTCGCCCGTGGCCGTGACCGAGGCGATCTTCGACCGCATGTCGGTGGAGATCGCCCGGGGCTGCACGGAGGGCTGCCGCTTCTGCCAGGCGGGGATGATCTACCGCCCGGTGCGCGAGCGCCGGCCCCAGGACGTGATCGAGACCGTGACCCGCGCCGTGGCCAAGGGCGGCTACGAGGAGGCCAGCCTGACCAGCCTCTCCACCGCGGACTACTCGGCCATCTCGCCCCTGATCCGCGGCGTGATGGAGCGCCTGCGTCCGGAAAAAGTCGGGCTGGGCATCTCCAGCCTGCGGGCCTACGGTCTCTCCGAGGAGCTGCTGGACGAGATCGCCAGCGTCAAGGCCACGGGCCTGACCTTCGCCCCGGAGGCCGGCACCCAGCGGCTGCGCGACGTGATCAACAAGAACATCTCCGACGAAGACATCGAGGCCACCTGCAGGCGGGTCTTCGCCCGGGGCTGGTCGAAGATGAAACTCTACTTCATCCTGGGGCTGCCCACGGAGACCGACGAGGACCTGAACGGGATCGCGGCCATGGGCGCGCGGGCCATGGGGCTGGGCCGGGCCCACCACCGCAACGTGACGGTGACAGTCAGCGTCAGCAGCCACGTGCCCAAGCCGCACACGCCCTTCCAGTGGTGCGCCATGGACAGCCTGGCCGAGATCGAGCGCAAGCAGGAGCGGCTGCGGCTGGCCTCGCGCCGCCACGGCTTCCGTTTCCGGCGCCACGACCTGCGCATGAGCCACCTGGAGGCCATCGTGGGTCGCGGCGACCGCCGGGTGGCCGACCTGATCGAGGACGCCTGGCGGCGGGGCGCGCGCTTCGACTCCTGGGACGACCGGCTGGACTGGGAGAGCTGGCAGCTGGCCCTGGAGGCCTGGGAGAGCCGCACGGGCCTTGAGCGCCGGCTGTTCACGGACACGCTGCCCGTGGACGCCGCCCTGCCCTGGGACCACATCGACGTGGGGTTGAAGGAGGGCTTCCTGGCCGGCGAGTACCGACGCGCCCTGCAGGACCGGCTCAGCCCGCCCTGTGGCAAGCCGGCGGGAATGCAGGTCCACCACACCAACCTGCAGGAGGCCCGGGAGGACACGCGCAAGCTGGTCTGCTGGCACTGCGGCGTGGCCTGCGACCTGAGCCGGATGCGCGACGAACGCCTGGAACACCTGGAGGGCCTGGGAGCCCGGGAGCCCGTGCGGCGCACGGGACCCAACGAGCGCGACCTGGCCCTGGAACGGCTGGCCGCGGGCCGGGCGCCCCACGAACAGCAGCAGGGCGAGCGTCCCTGGCGCCTGCGCCTGCGTTTCACGCGGCTGGCGGAAGGCCGCCTGCTCAGCCAGCTGGATCTGGTGCGCCTCTTGCCGCAGATCCTGCGCCGGGCGGGGCTCCGGGCCTGGTTCAGCCAGGGCTTCAGCCCGCATCCGGTAGTCTCCTTTGCGCCGGCCATCACCATGGGCGCGGGTTCGCTGGGCGACTACTGCGAGGCCGCGCTGGCCCGGGAACCGGATCCCGACGGCCTGCTCGAGAGCTTGCGCGCCGCCTCACCGGCCGGCTGGAAGCCCGTGGCCCTGCGCCTGCTGGAGCCCGCTGAACCCGTCCTCTCGCGCTGTCTGGAGGCCGTGGACTGGGACCTGCAGCTGCCCGACGCGGACGAGGACCCCGCGCTGCCGGATGAGCCCGCCGCGCTGCTGGAACACTACCGGGCGCAACTGGCCGGTCGACTGGCCACGGGCGAACCCCTGCTCGTGACCCGCAAGGGGCGGCGCGTGGAGCTGGACCTGAGCCAGCGCCTGCTGGACTGGTCGCTGGGTCTGGACGAGGACCCGCCCGGCGATCTGGAACCCGGCCGGCCGCGATTGGCCCTGCGCCTGCTCAGCGTGGAGGGCGCAGGTCTGAAGCCGCTGGAGCTGGGCCAGGCCCTGTTCGGCCGTGCCCTGCCGGCCTCCCTGCTGCTGCGCCGGAACGGCCTGCAGCGGCTGGAGACAGGCTGGACGGACGTGCTGCCCCTGCCGGTCCACGCAGGCGTGACCCCATGAACCCGGCGCGCCCGCCCCTGCTCATCCGGCAGCTCCTGCGGGGCGCCGTGCTGGCGGCCCTGGCCGGCCTGCTGCTGCTGGCGGCCCAGGGCTACCTGGCCCTGGACGGTCTGCGGCGCGCGGCCCAGTTGCAGGGCGTCGGGCTGGGGACGGTCCTGGGGCCCCTGCAGTGGCGGCTGGGCCTGGGCGCTGGCCTGGCCCTGGTGGTGATCCTTGCGCCGGCCGTCTGGTTCAGCCTGCGGCTGGGACGGCAGCTGGCCGCCCTGCGCGGCGAGGCGGACCGGCTGGCGGCGGGCGGGCTGGATCCCCGCCCGCTGTCGACGCACCTGCCCCGGGAACTGGATCTGTTGCAGGACTCCATCCAGCGGCTGGCCCGCGGGCTCTCGCGCCAGGTCCAGGCCGAGGAGGATCGGCGCGGGGAGCTGGACGCCCTGCTGGCCGGGCTGCGCGACGGCGTGCTGGCCCTGGACCGCGGCGGCCGCGTGCAGGCCTGCAATCCGGCGGCCCGGCGCCTGTTGGGCCTGGACGGCCATCCGGTGGGGGGGCGGCTGGCGGATCTGGGGGCGCCCCCCGAGTTGCTGACGCTGCTGGAGGCGCCCTGGCAGGAGGCGGTGCACGAACTCCAGCTGGGCCAGGGCCCCGTCCGCGAACTGCGCGTCCACAGCCTGCCCCTGCCCGGCGCGCCCGGCCCGGGCGGCGAGCGCCTGCTGGTGGTGCTCACCGACCAGAGCACGGTGAATCAGGTGGAGCGCCTGCGGCGCGAGTTCGTGGCCAACGTTTCCCACGAACTGAAGACGCCGGTGACCTCCATCCGCGGCTACACGGAGATGCTGCGCGACGGCGGCCAGGACGAGGCCACCACCGCGCGCTTCCTGGAAGTGATCGAGCGCCAGGCCCGCCGGCTGGACGCGATCATCGACGACCTGCTCAGCCTGTCCCGGCTGGAGCGGCAGAAAGCGCCCGACCCGGCCCTGCAAGAGGAGGTGGCGCTGCCGACGCTGCTGGCGGAGGTGCTGGAGGACCACGAGCTGCTGGCCCGGGAGGCCCGGGTGCGGCTCAGCCTGGAACTGGAGCCGGGCACGCCCGCCCGTCTGCTCTGCCAGCGGCCCCTGCTGGAGCGCGCCCTGGTCAACCTGCTCAGCAACGCCATCCGCTACGGACGCCCGGAGAGCGTGGTGCGCCTGAGGGCCCTGCCCGAGCCGGGAACCGGTCCGCTCCGGGTGCGGCTGGAGGTGATCGATCAGGGCCAGGGCATCGCGCCCGAGCACCTGCCGCGGCTCTTCGAACGCTTCTACGTGGTGGACAAGGCGCGCTCGCGCTCGCTGGGCGGCACGGGGCTGGGGCTGGCCATCGTCAAGCACGCAGCGGCCGTCCTGGGAGGCGAGGTGGGCGTCCAGAGCGAACCCGGCCTGGGCAGCACTTTCTGGCTCAGCCTGCCGCTGGGTGGGTCAGAGTAGCGGGCACGTGGTGGAGTGCCTGCGTGTTCCATCAGGTGTGAAGAGTGGCCTGACCATGGAAAGGCAGGCTGAGGCGCGGGGCTTGGTGGCCGAAAGGCAGGCCCGCCAGCACGGGACCCGGGCAGCGGGCGGCGGCCGCGCGCAGAAGTTCAGTGGCCGTGAAGGTGGATTTGTCCGGATCCGGCTCCTCGCAGCGCGCGAAGGAGCCCAGCAGCAGGGCCGCGCTGTTCGAGAACGCAGCGGCGTTGGCCAGCTGAGTCAGGTGGCGGTCCAGGCGGAAGGGATACTCGCCATGGTCCTCCAACAGCAGCAGGCGCCCGTGGAGGTCCGGTTCCCAGCCGCTGCCGTAGAGGCTGCCCAGCACGCTCAGGTTGCCGCCCGCCAGCCGGCCCGCCGCCTCACCCTTTCTCCAGACGAAATCCGCGTGGAAACCCAGCACCTGGACGCATCCCGCGCCTTCCAGCCGCAGGCGGGCCGAGCTGCCGGCCAGCCCGGCCTCCGACTCCAGCAACGACCAGTTCCCGGCGCTGTCCTGGCGCGCGACCAGCACGGGCGGGGACTCGGCGCGCCGCAGCGCGGCCAGCAGGCCGGCCAGTGAGGCGGCGCTGAGCGCATCCAGCGGCTCGGCCAGCTCGCTGGCGATCATCGGAGCGTGCCAGACGGGCCAGTCCAGCCGGGCGGCCAGCGCGTTCTGCAGGCTGGTCAGGTCACTGTAACCGATGAGTGGCGGGCGTGTGGGAGCCGGCCGCGCGGCCAGGCGCTCCACGTCCAGCAGGGGCAGCAGGCGCAGTCCGCCGAAGCCGCCCCGGGCGGCCCAGATAGCGTCCACGTCCGGATCCAGCAGGGCCGCCTGCAGATCCGCCGCCCGCGCCGCGTCGGAGCCCGCCAGATGGCCCCAGCAGGCCTCCACGGCGGGTGTCCAGCTCACGCGGCAACCCAGGCCCTCCAGCACGGCCGCGCCCGCCCGCAGGCGCTCAGGCCGGACGGGTCCCGCCGGCGCCACCACGCGGATCCGCAGCTCGTTCATCGGGTGGGATCCAGCACCAGCTGGTAATCGCCGAAGCCCAGCCGGTCCAGGAAGAAGAACTCGCGCCCGCTCTCCTCGTAGCTCCAGCGCTCCCAGGCCGGCTCGTCCAAGTCGCCGGCGGAGCGTTCCACTTCGTCCGGATCGCCGTAGATCATGTAGATCCGCCCGCGGTCGCTGCGCCAGCCGGCGAAACGCGACCAGGAGAAACGGCGGTCGGCGAATTCGGCCCGCCGGTAGTACTCGCCCATCAGCTCGTTGACCTCGTTCTCCGGCGTGGGGTCGACAGACCGCCAGAAGTCGTCGAACAGGGCCTTTTTCTGGCTCATCAGCGCCTCCTGCAGCTCGCGGAAGCGCCGGGCGGGCAGGATGTAGCGCAACTGCTCCACGGCGCGGTCCAGGTCGCCGGGATTGCCCGGCTCGCCCTGCCAGCGCACGGTGAAGCGCGCCAGGCGCCGGGCGGGGCCGGTGCGGTCCTTGCCCTCCTGGCCCTCGCGCCAGTCCCGGCGCTTGGGGGCTTTCTGGTCGCCCAGCCGCAGCTCCAGCAGGTAGTCACCGCTGCCCAGCGCCTGGAGCGGCACCTGCAGCAGGTTGCGGGTCAGGCCCGCCGGAAACCAGCGGCGCAGCGTGCGCTTGTGGCGCTCCGTCTCGCGGCGGTCCAGGATCTGCGAGTGCAGGTCCAGCGAATCGCCCCCGCGGCTCCAGACCTGGTAGAACACGGCCAGCTCGGCGGGGTGGGCGCCGCCCCGCTCCTCGACGAAGGGCCGCGCCAGCAGGGGATCCACGGCCTGGCTGTCGCTCTCCGCCAGCAGCCAGAGTCCGGAGATGGCCTGTTCGCAGCCCTTCAGGTCCGTCACCTTGAAGCGGCCCTCCCGGCGCACGTGGCGGCGGGACTGCAGGTCCTGGAATTCCACCCACCAGGTGTAGTCGCCCGGAGGCAGCTCGACCTCCAGGTGGTGCCAGCGGCGGGGATTCTCCACGTCCGCGTGGGTCCGGTCAAGGGTGAGGGTCTGGTGCAGGTAGCGCGAGGCGCGCGCGCGCTGGTGCCGGCCCTTGCCCTGGAAGATCTCCAAGCTGATCTCGTACTCGGCCCGGTAGCACGAGCCGCCCAGGCTGTCGGCGGGGGCGGCGTCCGGCGCGTCGCAGCGCCGCAGTTGCAGGTCGCTGAGATTGAGCACGCAGGTGAAGACCGGGTGCTCGGAGGGTTCCCCGTCCGCGGCCTGCAGCAGGCTGGAGGCCAGCACGCGGAAGTCCGGCTCCCACTCGCGGTTGAGGAAGATGTCCGAGCGGGCCTGGGCGCCCAGCGCCAACAGGAGCAGACAGGCGAGAGTGCGCAGCATCAAAGCCCCCGATTTCCCCTTAGACGGGTCGCGCGATCAGATCGTACTCCAGCGCGTCCACGTATTCCACGTCCACGAACTCGCCGGGCCGGAAGCGGCCCTGCAGGTCGACGGAGTTGTCGATGTCCAGCGCGTCCCGGTAGCTGCGGCCCAGGCTGCCCGTGGCCCCCGGCTCGCACTCGTCCACCAGGATGCGGTCGCGCTGCCCGATGAGCGCCTGGTTGGCCTCCAGGCTGCGCGCCATCTGCTCCTCCATGATCCGGTCGCGGCGCTCCTCGGCCACTTCGCGCGGGACCTGCTCGCCATACTTGAGGGCCGGAGTGCCCTCCTCGGGCGACCAGAGGAAGACGCCCAGCCGGTCGAAGGGGTGGGCACGCAGGAAGTCCAGCAGCTCGAGGAAGTCCGCCTCGCGCTCGCCCGGGAAGCCCACGATCAGCGAGCTGCGCAGGATCAGGCCGGGCACTGTCTTGCGCAGCATCTCCACCTGTGCGCCCAGGCTGTGGGCGTCGCCCCGGCGGGCCATCCGGCTCAGCACGTGGCCGCTGACGTGCTCGACGGGGAAATCCAGATAGGGCAGGATGTGGCGGCCGGCGGCCATGGCCGCGGCGAAGCGCTCGTCCACCAGCGGCGGATGGCTGTAGAGCAGGCGCAGCCAGGGCGCGCCACAGCCGTCCAGGCGGCCCAGCAGGTCCACGATGTCCGGGCCGGCGAGATCTCGCCCGTAGCTGGAGATTTCCTGCCCGATGATGTTGATCTCCTGCACCCCGCGCTTGACCAGATGCTCGGCCTCGCGCAGTAGGTCGTCGGGCTGGCGCGAGCGCATCCGGCCGCGCATGAGCGGGATGCTGCAGTAGGTGCAGTGCTGGTCGCAGCCGTCTGAGATCCGCAGATAGGCGCTGTGGGCCGGGCTGAGCAGCACGCGGCGGGTGAAGAGCTCGAGTTCGTCGGGGCCGCCCTGGGTGGCCGGACCGGGCTTTAGGCCAGCGTCGCGCAGCAGGGCGCCGAACTCGCCCACGCCGTAGACACCGTCCAACTCGGGCAGCTCGCTGCGCATCTCCGCGCGGTAGCGTTCGCTCAGGCAGCCCATCACGGCCACGCGCCGGCCGGGGCGTTCGCCCTTCAGGCGCACGGCCTCGAGCACGGCCTCGATGCTCTCTTCCCGGGCGGCGTCGATGAAGCCACAGGTGTTGATGATGATCAGATCGGCCGCGTCTCCCTCCTCCACCAGCCGGACGGCGTCGCCCATCTGGCCCAGGAGGATCTCGGAGTCCACCAGGTTCTTGGCACAGCCCACGGTGTGAACGTAGATCGCCAGGGCTTCCTTCAATCCATCCACCTTTCTCGTCAATGTCTGCGGTCTTGCGAATCCAGGGTCATCCAAGAAACTCCCGGCAGCGACCCCTTCCCCCTGCAAGGGGGAAGGCAGGGATAGGGGTTCACCGCGTCCCAGTCGTCTGCCGCGCGCCTTGTTTTCCACCTTTCTGCTTGCGCCAGAAAGGTGGAGCCAAAGAGGCGCTTTTTTCAGCGGCCGTAGCTAGCCCGCCTCACGGCGGGCGTCGAACAGACGGCCGAGCCAACTGATTCCTGCCATCGTGTAGTTGGTTCGCGCGCTGCGCTTCACCCGGTTGTGGGTTCAGCCCTGCGGGCTTCACCTCACTCAACCATTTTCGCCATCCCCCGGCTTGACCGGGGGATCCCATCACAGGGCTGCCATCCGGCCGCTAATGCGCAGATGTAAACCCCGCTTGACAGTGCTCTGGCACCGGCCTGGCACCGGTCTGGCACCGACCTGGCACCG